>JAFMRP010000508.1 GCA_017354095.1 Ktedonobacteraceae bacterium | reverse complement strand
CCTTTTATGGACCTGGTGGCGAGGCGATACGCTGCCGCTATTGCCGCCTTTGCCAGGCCTGGCAGTGGAAAAAACCGGGGACATCGCGCTGCTGGCGAGCATGATGGAAATTTCGCCCGCCGACGCGAGAGCAATCGTGCGCAAAGGCGATACCCCCTACCTCGCGCGCCTGGATGCTCAACCGGTCGCGTATGGCTGGTCGGCGTCCGGCGATGCAGCGTTTGGCGGTGGATTGGTGAAATTCCGGCTGCCGCATGCTAACCGCTATCTCTATGACTTTGTCACCCTGCCCCGCTGGCGCGGGCTTGGGATCTATCCGCGTCTTTTACAGGCCATTGTGGAGCGCGAAAGCGCGGAAAACGAGCGGTTCTGGATTGTTCACCAGCAGGAAAACGTCGCCTCCGCCAGGGGCATCGCGAAGGCCGGCTTCCGTATAGCCAGCGAGGTATTTTTTCTGACCAATGGAGCGCTGGGCCTGGCCACGCCTCCGGGAGAAGCCGGGCGGGCACACACGGGCGCGGAACTGCTGCGGCTCCCCCTGGTCAGGGGCGATGGTTGAGCGTTTCGAGGAAGCTCCAGGATTTGAGATCGTGCTCCAGGTGGTAGCGCAGCAGGGCATGCATGACGGCCTCAATCTCGCCCAGGAGCTCGGCGCTGAGCCGTAATCGCGGCACATACGACCAATCGCTGCGATGCAGGATGCGCAGCACCTTGAGCGCGTTCAGCGAAAGCGACCGGCTCCAGAGACGCGAGCAGTTGGGGCAGAGCGCACCGCCCAGGGTTGCCGCAAAGCCATTTTCTACCGGCTGAAGCTCGGCATTGCAGTGAGCACAGGCGCGAAAGCCCGGCTCATAGCCAGCGTAGGTCAGGAGATGAATTTCAAAAGAGCACAGCAGGAGCCTGGTGCGTGTATGCAGCGCATCCTCTGGCTCGCCCCCGGCTCGCTGCTGCTTTGTTGCCAGCGCGTCAGCATCAAGCGCGTGCAAGGTTTCCAGCAGCAGCCGGTAGACATTGGGGTGCGGTGTGTCGTCTTCGATGAAGCGATCGACCAGTTCCGCCAGGTAGAAGGCGCAGGTCATATGCCAGATCTCGGACTCATTGCGCAATGCCGGGAAGGTCGCGATGCTCTGCGCCTGGGTGATGATATCGAGATTGCGTCCCTGAGCCATCTGCAAACGAGTATGGCAGAGCAATTCGAGGTGGCCGGCCTTTTTACTGGCAAGACGACGAATGCCCTTGGCGACAACGCGTATTTTCCCTTTGTTGGGGGTAAACAGGGTCAGGACGCGATCAGCCTCGCCGAAGTCAGAACGTTTGAGGACTACGGCTTCCAGGGAATAACTACGTTGCTGTG
The DNA here is from genome assembly GCA_017354095.1 of Ktedonobacteraceae bacterium. Taxonomy (GTDB): domain Bacteria; phylum Chloroflexota; class Ktedonobacteria; order Ktedonobacterales; family Ktedonobacteraceae; genus Bu33. The sequence goes on along the minus strand of JAFMRP010000508.1, from coordinate 3,416 downwards.
CCATGGCGTGGATACCTTGTGTAGTTAGGAGAAAAAAAAGAGACGTGGCAGTTTCCACTCCCACATCTCTCCCTGAAGGCGACGAGCGGATTCGAACCGCTGGTGCAGCTTTTGCAGAGCCGTGCCTTACCACTTGGCGACGTCGCCAAAAATGCATGGGAGCGGGAGACGGGATTCGAACCCGCGACATCTTCCTTGGCAAGGAAGCGCTCTACCACTGAGCCACTCCCGCTCGGTATTTCCATTGGCGATATTAAGATATCATACCTCCGCCTCCTTGTCAACAGTTTCGCCAGAGATTTTCCTGGCCCCGGTAAAATCCATACGTAGGCATTTTCCCCTATGCGGGCATATTTCCCTCTTTCCCCCTTCTCACAACTGATAGAGATTACTGCACCTCGAAGCCGCGCTCGCGCAGCAGCTCTAGCAGGCGTTCCAGGTTGGCAGGGGAGACGCGCACAAGGCGGCTGTGTACCTCAACTTCGTCGCCAAGCAGTTGCTGGATATCGGCGTCCTCCTGGATATCGCGCAGCATCTGTTCGGAGAGGCGCAGCAGGGGGGCGACTTCAACATGCATCGTGGTCGCGGAGCCGTAGCCGCCGCCCCACAATTTGAGGCGAATGAGCAGAGAGCCGGGGATGCCGCCGGCACAATAACGCTGGAGGAAGCGCAGGACAGCTTCTAGTTCGTCACCAGCCTCCAGCGCCCGGCGCAGCGCGGCAGCCGTGATACGCTGCCATCCGGTAGTAGCATCGTGCTCGCTAAAGCGTGCCACCTCCTCCACCAGGTAGATATCGGGAACGGCGTACAGCGGGCGCAGCAGCCCATCCGGCAGTAATTGCCACTGCGGCTCACGCGATGCGTACTGCCGCTGCTCCGTGGGAGCAGGCGTAATGGCTGGTAGAAAGTCGCGCTGCCAGAGCAGTTGCAGCACCTCCGGCAAACGCTGGTGGGCAATCTCTACCAGGCCAGGCGCGAGGCGGCGCTGGAACAGGTCGCGCGCTTGCGCATCGGCAAAGAGCTCATCGAGCAGAGCCTCGTCATCTACTTCGAGCAGAGTGGTGCCGCGCCACAGCTCGATGCGGCGTGCCTGGCGCTCCCATTCACTCACGGTGTAAGATACATTTTGTGGCACCTCGCTGCCGGAAGCCCTTGCCAGTTCAGCCAGGATCTGTTCGGCGAACATGCCCTTCTGGATAGAGCGTGTAACGCTGGCGCGAGTTAAGCGATACTGAGCGACGCGCTCAAGGCTGACGCGCTCGGCAAAGCGGTCCAGCATGAGCAGCATCGCCTCAGAGACAGGAGCCAGGGCGATCAATTCGAAGCTGGGCTGCACAATCAGCTTGCCCCAGGCCAGATCATCGTTCGCGGGTACGCTGTCACTGACGATGTTTTCCGCGCCCGAAGCGAAGCGAAACGCGCCCACCTGCTGGGCGTGATTCAGCTCCACCACGCCCAACCACTGCAGAGGGCCATTCAGCATCGAGCGGATAAAACCGCCTTCAACCAGGTGCCAGCCCTCGCGATGCGTCAGCCAGCCCCGGCGCAGGCGAAAATCCCAGCCGTAGAGATTGCTGCCGCTGGTATAGCGCTCGGCACGCGATCCATACTGGCGTGGGAAGAGCAGGTACGGGGCATACAGCCTGGTATGAGCAACAAAAGCAGCCTGTTCCTGCCACTGAGTCGGAAATTCATACAGCAGGCGCTCGATGACTATCTGGCGTGAGTGCAGCACCTCCTCATGCGCCGGCTCAAGCGCGAGCGGGCCAGGACGCACACTGACATCAGGCAGATAGAGAATCTCGTTCCAGAAAGGCGTTGCCAGATAGAGATAGTAGCAGCGACGAGCACGTTCCAGGAATGGCAGGGAGAAAAAGGATGTGGCCGGCAGCGCGAGCAATGTATTGCGCCGCACCTGCAGCAGCCCTAGATTGAGCAGTAACAGGCGCAGGAACAACAGGCGCGGGAGATCGTTTTCCTGGCGTACCTGTTCCTGCCCGGGCTGCTCGCCCAGGTGGTCCTGCAGCAGGCGCAGAGCGGAACGCGCCAGCAGGCCGGAGTTGACCAGCGGCAACCCGTCGTTCTGAGCGGCGACCAGCGACCAGTAGAGGTAGAGCTGGCGCTGCAGGGTGAGCGCACCCTCGCTGATATCCGATGAGGCTGGAAGCTGCCGGCTTGAGGGGGGCCAGCAGTTTCGCACTCGCTCCTGAACAACCAGCGGAACGATCAGCACGCCATCGTGTACGCCGCTGGTATAGTCGCGTCCGGCGAAATTGGTCTGGCGGCCCCAGAACAGCAGGCCCAGGATCAGAAGATGGCGCAGGGCCTGCTCAAAAAGGCCATGAGGATGGGCAGCTGGATACTGTGGCGGCGGTCCAGAGCTGTGGGGCTGCTCCGCGCCATCGGGGGATCGGGGCACAAGCAGGCCCGCGCTGGCGAAGTAGAGCGCCAGTTCGCGGCTATTAGCTCGCCCGCCGCAATCGACCAGTTCGCGCAAAATGCGGGCTTCCAGTTCGTTCAGTTCTCGCAATAAAGGATCAATGGTAGCCGGATCGAAGAGCTGCCGGGCCAGCGCCTCCTGGTGTGTCTGGGGCAGAGGCGCATCGCCGCCTGCGCTTTGCGTATCCAGCGGAATCCGGCGCGTCCTGGCCACTATCTGCATATGATAGGAAGGAATTTTCTGTAACAGATCCAGGTCACTCTGCTCCATACACATCCTCTTCGTGCAGCAACGGAGCCTGTCCGCGACGCTTCAGCTCGTCGAAAAGCTGTTCAGAGCCGGGCCGCTGCAAAATCAGCAGCGTGGGCGAGAGCTTGCGCGCCACCTGTCCATCCATCCTGGTGGTAGCGGAAAGCTCGCTCATCACCATCTCATCTGCGGTTTCCAGCAGTGAAGCTCCGGTGTAGATACGAACGCGACCATAGCTGGCAATCCGGCGTTCAAGCTGCTCCAGCATCCGCGCCAGCGGCTCAGCCGGGCGTTGCAACTGCACGGAATGCAGGAATTGCAGCAGACTGGTGGGGTCCTGTCCACGGCTCATCGCCTTTCCCAGGGCGGCAGAAGAGAGGCGATAGCGAAGCCTGCCAGAGTCCACGCCAGCAACCTCCGCGAAATGTTCGAGCAGGGCGATGGCGGGCCAGGCAGCAATTGTGCAATCAATCAGCACCGTCTCGCCATCTACCACCGTTAATACACCGGCAAGGTCGTGATCATCGCCTGTCTTCGTCCCGGCTTGCACGGGAAACTCCTTGCCAGGCAGAAGGCCGGCAGTCGATGTCAGGCGGAAGGCCAGCATCCGTCCATCCTCAGCCCGTACAATATCGCAGAAGCCCCACCAGTGTAGCGGACCACTCAGCAAGCGCGCCAGGTAGCGCAGTTCGGCATGCTGCCAATCGTTCTGCTGCAGAGGGCGCAG
>JAFMRP010000507.1 GCA_017354095.1 Ktedonobacteraceae bacterium | reverse complement strand
AGCAGGTTGAATTGGGTCCACATGACGCCTCTCGAATATGTGGTCCTTAACCAGCAGATACACCAGAAACTCAAAATTCACCAGTCTGTGCCATCCCATGAGAAAGAGTATATCTGTAAAGATGGCAGCCGCCTTCCGGTGCTGGTAGGTGGCGTCACCTTACCATTCAACCCGCGTCAGAGTATCTGCTTTGTGCTGGATAATTCGGCGCGTAAAGAACTGGAACAGCGCAAAGATGACTTTCTGAGCATGGTTAGCCATGAACTCAATACACCACTCGCATCCCTGAAACTGCAAACTCAACTGCTGCGTAAACAACTCGCCCGGCAGGGTATCCATACCCCGGATGTAGCCCTTTCCCGCATGGAGGCACTGCTCAATGTGCTCGCAAACCTGGTCGCCGAACTGCTTGACCTCTCCAAAATTCAGGCAGGCAAGCTGGAATATGCCCGGGAGATGGTAAACCTGAACGAACTGCTCCGGGAGATCGCTGAAGAATCGCAACAGATACAGGCAACCCATACCATTGTCGTACACTATGCCGAGTACCCTCCCCTCCTGGTTGGAGATCGGAATCGGCTCAAACATGCCGTCCTGAATCTGGTCAACAACGCGATCAAATATTCCCCACAGGCCAATATGGTAGAGGTCAACATCAGGACCTCTGCAGAAGAAGTAACGCTCAGCGTGCGTGATCAGGGCATCGGTATCCCGCGCGAGCAGCGCGAGAAAATTTTTGATCGCTTCTATCGAGCTGTCGCACCCCGCCAGTGCGCCTTTCCCGGATTAGGTATGGGACTGTATATTGTCTCTGAGATCGTAAAGCACCATCAGGGAACCATCACGGTAGAAAGTGAAAAAGGCAAAGGATCAACCTTTTACGTGACGCTTCCCTGCGGCAAAGGCTATGAGGAAAGCGTATGTTGACATCCCTACCAGCTCATGAGAGTACCCTACCTGATAGGAGTATTCTCATCGTCGAAGATGATGCTACCCTTGGCAAACTCCTCCTGGAAGTCCTTCAGGAAGAGACAAACTATCAGGTATATCTTGTTCCAGATGCTGAGACAGCCCTCAATATGCTGCAAACGGTCACGCCTGAGCTGTTCCTGCTGGACTACCACCTCCCCGGCATGAGTGGCCTTGAACTCGCCGACCAGCTGCGCAGCAGAGAAGGTGGCAAGCATGTACCCATCCTCATTATGAGTGCCGATCTGCCATACATAGATATCGCCAAAAAGCAGCTCAAAAGCCTCCAGAAACCCTTTGATCTGGATGCATTCCTGCTGACGGTAACAGAACTTCTTGCACCATCATAAAAACGATTGCCACTCCAACAGCATACCTGCGAACCTATACATATCGATCCTTTTTTCTCAGCGCTGGTTTAACATAAAAAAAGGATGGTAGTCGCCAGGGACGGTACCCGATCAAGAACGGTGCGTATCGATGACGTTGCGCACTACACGTAAAGAAAAGAGGTATACACAATGGGTTTTGACTATAACCAGCTGAACCAGGGTGGCCTGCTTGATCGTGTGCTCAGCACACTCCCCTATCCCCTGGATAAGGAAGAACTCATCTCTCAGGCTCAGCAGCGCGGCGCTAATCCGCAAATCATTAGTGCTATGCGCCAGGTCCTTCCTGAAGAGACGTTTGACTCTCCTGAGGATATCAAGACGGTCATTCGCAGCAAACAGCGCCAGTAAACGCGATATCAGCTTCACGCTCTTCGCGTAACTATTTTTCGCCAGGTTAATCAATGATCGGGTTTTCAACCATCGTTTGAAAACCCGTTTTTTATGTTCCACACCCCTCTTCCAGCCACTTGGCCGTTCTCTTGCTGGCCTCATCCAACCTTAGTGCAGTGACTCGCTTCAGCGAGAGCCCGCAGGCTACCCCCCGAAATCTGCACGCCTTCCTCGCCTCCATCGTGCCCGCCGGAAATGTAGGGCCCTCCACAAGGGAGGGCCGGATCGCCTCCTGCCGATCCCGTGCCCTCCTCACAAAACCGTATGACAAAGCAGCATCAATAGAGTATAATAGAACAGAGCTCATCGCATCTTACAAACACTCATTTTGTACATTTCTCTATAACCATGCGCCCTCACCAGGGCGCATCCATACGTAAAGGACTCATCCACACCACATGCACCAGAAAAGCCTGACAACATTAGAATATCCCAAAATCCTGGCAAAAGTAGCCGGCGAAGCCGCCTTCTCCGCCAGCAAAGAAATAGTAACAGCGCTGGAACCAACGCCCAACCTGGAGGAAGCTCGGCAGCGCCAGGCCTACACTGGCGAAGCCTCACACCTGCTCGACCTCCATCCTGATGCCGGCGTGCGCGGTGCTCATGATATCCGTCCCCAGCTGGTTCGCGCGGCTCGTGATGGTGTCCTGAGTCCTGCCGAACTGGTGGATATCCTCTCAACCCTGCGCAGCAGCAGCTACGTCGCCCGCCTGCTCGAACGGCTCGACGCGGAAAACTTCCCCCTGCTGCGCTCACTGGGCAGCGATATACCGCTGCGCCCGCGCCTCGCGCAGCGCATCGAGGAAACAGTCAGCGAAGATGGTGAAGTGCTCGATACCGCCAGCCCGACGCTGCGCAAACTGCGCTTCGATATTCGTGGCGCCAACGCCCGCCTGCAAGATCGCCTGCGCACCCTCGTCAGCGAGTTCGGCCACGCCCTGCAGGATCAGCTCATCACCATGCGTAACGACCGCTACGTGCTGCCCGTCAGGTCCGAGAACCGCAGCCAGGTGCGCGGCATCGTCCACGATCAATCGGCCAGCGGCGCGACCGTCTTCATTGAGCCGATGGTGGTCGTTGAACTGAATAATAAACTGCGCCAGTTGCAGATCGAGGAACGCCAGGAGGTAGAACGCATCCTGCGCGTGCTCTCCGCCGAAATCGGCACGGAGGCCGAGGCGCTTAAGGTGGCTGTGGAACTGCTGGCCGAGTTTGATTTTCACCTGGCCAAAGCTCGCTACGCCCGCCTGACGCGCTCCAGTGCCCCGCGCCTGAACAATCAGGGCCTCATCAACCTGCACAATGCACGTCACCCCCTGCTCACCGGCAAAGTCGTGCCCATCAACTTCCATATGGGCCACGACTTCCACGTGGTCGTCGTTACCGGCCCCAATACCGGCGGCAAAACCGTGGCGCTCAAAACCGTTGGGCTGCTGACGCTGATGGCCCAGGCTGGCCTCTACGTTCCGGTCGATGAAGGCTCGGAAGTCGCCGTTTTTGAAGATGTCTTCGCCGACATCGGCGATGAGCAGAGCATCGAACAGAGCCTGAGTACGTTCTCCTCGCACCTGAGCCGCATCATCGAGATTTTGCGCGCGGTCGAAGAGGGACAGCGGCATGCCACACCTGATATCCGCGGCGCACGCTCAGACGAACTGGTGCAGGCGCAGCAACAGCACGCGCGCCTCCTGGTCCTGCTCGACGAACTGGGCGCGGGCACCGATCCCAGCGAAGGCTCGGCGCTGGCGCGTGCGATCCTGACCTACCTCCTGGAGCGCCATGTCTCAACGGTCGCGACGACGCACTACTCTGAACTGAAGGCCTTTGCCCACGAGCTGCCCGGCGTCGTCAATGCCTCGGTCGAGTTCGATATCGAAACGCTCTCGCCCACCTATCGCCTGAGCATCGGCCTTCCGGGCCGCAGTAACGCTCTGGCCATCGCCAATCGACTTGGCCTGGATCAGGGCATCATTGAGCGCTCCCGCGAGTTCCTGGGCAGTGCCGGCGTGCGCATGGAAAACCTGCTGGAAGGCCTGCAGTCCGAGCGCAAAGCGCTATCAGACGAACGCTACCACCTGAGCCTGGAACATGCCGAGGCCGAGCACCAGCGTAAACAACTGGAAGAAGAGCGCTACAAACTGGAAGAGGAACGCGTGCGCATCCTCAATGAGGCGCGTGCCCAGGCCCGGCGCGAACTGGAATCGGTCCAATCGCAGTTGGGCCGCATCAAGGTTCAGGTGCAGCGGTCCGGGCTGACTCATGAACAGCTTGGCAATATGCGCCAGAAAGTGCGCCAGCTTGACGAAAAAATCGTTACCGTGCCGCAGCCGCAGCGCCCCCGCCAGAAAACACCCGAAGCCGAGCGCCTGGAGGGACCACTGCAGGTCGGCGACAGTGTGCGCGTGCTCAATTTCAACCAGGTAGCCACATTGCTCAATCTTTCCGCCGACCGCAGCGAGGCCGAAGTGCAGATGGGTGCGCTGCGTATGCGCGTCAACGTAGACAATATCGAACGCATCAGCAAGCGCAAAGCCGCGGTCGAGGAGCGCGCGGTCAGCATCCCGCGTCTCGCGGATCGCCCCGCCGTCGATACCCAGCTTGACATGCGCGGCTGGCGCGTCGAAGACGCCCTGGAGGAGCTAGAAACCTACCTCAACGACGCCACCCTCTCGGGCCTGTCTGCCGTGCGCATCGTTCACGGCAAAGGTACCGGCGCCCTGCGCCAGGCCGTGCGCGAACACCTGTCACATCACCCACTCGTCAAGTCCTACACCTCCGCCCCTCCCAAAGAGGGCGGCGACGGCGTCACCGTCGTCAAACTCAGCGCCTAACGCAGCGGCCCGAAACGTGCTCGGAAAAAATCTCCCGGATCTGTAGGGGCAAGGGGCGGCTGGGTTGTGGTGAGGGGCCCTTGAGGTTGCCCTTCGTGCCCTTTGGTGGGAAGTGCAGGAGGACAACGAGCCTTCCTCCCAGAGGTTGGAGCCCCACAACTCCTAAACTACCCAAGCGCAGCGGAGACGCGCC
>JAFMRP010000506.1 GCA_017354095.1 Ktedonobacteraceae bacterium | reverse complement strand
CGGTTTCCATTCCTCCTTTTGATAGCCGCCGTAGGCGGCCATCAAAAGGACAAATCCTATGGGTATCGAACGAGCCGTGACACGCTGGTACGTCCAGCGCCAATCTATCCTCGAAGAAATTGCACAACTCGAAGCACTGCTCGCTGGCAATGCTCCCACCGAAACCGATGAACTGGGCGCGAGACCAGCCGGCGAAATTCTCGAACAGCTGGCAAAGGCCAGAGAGCAGCTGCTCGCTCTTGGCCCCTGCCCCAAACCGATGATGGGCTAGCCCTGCTGGCGCGCCAGCGCCTCCACAACCTGCCTACCCATCTCTTTGGTCCCAATGACTGCCTTCCCCTCTTCTCGCAGATCCTCGGTACGATACCCGGCATTGATCACTGCTTCAACCGCCGCCTCAATCGCTGCCGCTTCCCTCGTCAGGCCCAGCGAATAGCGCAGCAGCAGCGCCAGCGTCAGTATCGCCGCCAGCGGATTTGCCTTTTCCTGCCCCGCGATATCCGGCGCGGTACCATGAATTGGCTCATAGAAGCCAAATGTACCATACGCTGTCTTGCGCGTGCCCAGGCTGGCGGAGGGCAGCATACCCATTGATCCGGCCAGCATCGAGGCCTCGTCGGTCAGAATGTCACCGAACATGTTCTCGGTTACGATAACATCAAAGCTTGCCGGACGGCGAATCAGGTGCATCGAGCAGGCATCGACCAGCAGGTGCTCCAGCTTCACATCAGGATACTCCTGCGCCACGCGATCCGCTACACGCCTCCACAGTCGCGAAGAACTCAGTACATTCGCTTTGTCCACCGAGGTGACGTGCTTGCGCCGGCCGCGCGCCAGCTCGAACGCCATGCGTACGATGCGTTCAATCTCACCTTCGCTGTAGATTAGCGTGTCAATAGCCTCGGTGCCGTGTTCCGTCTCGCGTATCTCGCTCGGCTGGCCAAAGTAGATTCCGCCGGTCAGTTCGCGCACAACGACCATATCGACCCCGCGCAGTACCTCTGCCTTGATCGTTGAGGTATTGAGCAGCGCCTCGACTGTGCGTATGGGGCGCAGATTGGCAAACAATTCTAGCTCTTTTCGCAGGCGGAACAACGCGCTCTCAGGCGATACTTTCGAGCGCGGTCCCGTTGTATGCTGCGTGCCACCAACGGCGCCAAATAAAATCGCGTCGCTTCTCTTGCATAGCTCCATCGTGGCGTCAGAAATAGCCTCGCCCTCGGCCTCGATCGCTGCGAGACCCACCAGGGCTTTCTGCGTCGTAATGGTATGCCCATAACGATCGGCCACAACCTGCAACACGCGCAATGCCTGCTCAACGACCTCCGGGCCAATACCATCCCCCGGCAAGACCGCGATCGTATAATTTCCCACGTTGACACCTCTTTCTAATATCAGGAATGCTTCTTCTGACCATCTTCCAACTTTAACCTGGAAGACCCTCACGCCTACCATAACCCTTCTAGTCTATCACGTCGACGCCCTTCACCACCCCCTCGCGGGGGCTGTCCTGCTCCCGCCTGTTTCTAGCACGCATAGGCGAAACGTGCTATAATACGTCCGAAGATGAAGCAAGAAAAAAGGTTGCTTCTTGTCTTTCATTATATTCCGCATTATTCAAAACCGAGCAATAGGTGCTGCTAAACCTTTGCATAGGAGTAATTTTTATGAGCAGCGAACTGAAGGAAAATGGGAAAGTGCCTGGGACACGGCGCAAACCAGTGCCAATTGTTATGGCCAGCGGTCCCCAAGAATATACCCCAGGAGACCAGGAACTCCCAGTTCAGTTAACTAGCCTTGCCGATATGTTGCAATGGGCACAGAACTGGGCGCGTTCAAAATCTGTCTGGCCGCTGGGCTACGGCCTGGCCTGCTGCGCCATCGAAATGATGGCCTCTGCCCAGGCTCACTACGATCTGTCACGCTTCGGTTCCGAGGTATTCCGTTCTAGCCCTCGTCAGGCAGACCTGATGATCGTGGCGGGAACGGTTTCCATCAAAATGGGACCACGCCTGCGCCTGCTCTGGGAACAAATGCCAGAACCCAAATGGGTCATTAGCATGGGCCAGTGTGCCAATTCTGGCGGCGAATTCTACGATAGTTATTATACCGTCCAGGGCGTCGATACCATCGTGCCCGTGGATGTCTATGTGCCTGGATGCCCTCCACGCCCGGAGGCGCTGATTGAAGGAATCCTGAAACTCCGCGAAAAGATCGCCAAACAGGGGCTGAAGGTACGTGGTGAGATGGAAATTGAGGTGTAGTCTATGCGAGGTATCCTGGAAGGTATGGGCCTGACCTTCAGCCACCTTTTCCGCCCGAAGGTGACACGGCTCTATCCCTATGAAAAACCCAAACTGCCACCACGCAGCCGCGGCCTGATCCAGCTGATCGCGGAAGAAGGCCTGCAGACCGAGTTCAATCTCAAGTGCGAATCCTGCCTGCTCTGCGAGAAGGCCTGCCCGCCGCGTGCGATCACTATCGAGTACGAACCACTCCATGAGTGGAAAGAGCGCCCCTGGTTCAAATCGTACATCCGTGAGGGCGCAGAAAAATTCACTCCCCGCAAACTCACACCCGCCTCAGGCTCGCCCAAGGCCGGCTTCTATAAGACGCGCATCTCGGAGTACGCGGTCGATTATGCCGATCGCCCGGTTGCACCCTGCGTGGCAACCCCGACGAAGGACTACCTGGAGCCGAACATCGACCTTACCCCGGTCGATGACCTGCTGGAAACATGGTCACAGGACGCCGGATCACTGCCCGCTCTGCTGGACCGGATCATGGAGATCTATGGCTACCTGCCTCTCCAGGCCGCCAAACGCGTCGTCCAGGCTCGCGGCGTGGACCTGAGCGATATCTTCGGTATCGCGACCATGAGTCCCCGATTCAAACCAGCTCCAGCCGTAAAGGGCGTCACCCGCGAAGATCAGCCCGAGCGCGGCCTGGCTCCTGATAAACGTGGTGTGTGGGGCAATATTCATCATGTGAGGCAGCCCAATGCCTGATCCGAATACATCCTATCGCGTTCTACGTAGCCAGGGCGCCCCTTCCGTACGTTCCCTGGCCGATTATCGCAAAGCTGGCGGCTACGCTGCTTTGACGAAAGCTCTGCATGACCTATCACCTGAACAGGTCATTCAACAGGTGAGCGAGGCAAAGCTACGCGGCCTGGGGGGCGCGGGCCGGCTCGCCGGCGAAAAATGGCGCATCGTACGTCGCACCGAAAGCGATCAGAAGTATGTTATTTGCAACGCCTACGACGCCGATAGCCGCGCGTTCGCAGCCCGCTCACTACTGGCCTCCAACCCCCATCAGGTGATTGAAGGCCTGCTGCTGGCCGCCTTCGCTGTCGGTGCGACCGAAGCCTATATCGTCACCCGCAGCTTCTATCAGGACGGGATTGAGAGCATCCAGTCTGCCCTGCAAGAGGCCCTGAATGCAAATCTGGTCGGTCGCGATATCCAGGAGACGACCTTTAGCTGCAATATCAATATCATGGGCATGGATATGGGCTTTATGGGCGGCGAGGAAACGGTGCAGATCGCCCTGATCAAAGGCCGGCGCGGTATGCCGGAGCAGCGCCCCCCCTTCCCGGCCCAGTACGGCCTGTGGGACAAACCGACCGCCATCAATAACGTTGAGACGCTGGCCAATGTGCCGCTCATCGTCAAAGATGGACCAGCCGCCTTCACCAAACTCGGTACGGCTACGACCGGCGGCACTAAGATTGTGACGGTCTATGGCCTGAACGAAGACGAGCCTCGCGTGGTCGAGATCCCCTTCGGCACGCCGCTGCGCGCTATCCTGCAACAGGCTGGCCTGAAACTGGACGAAAATGCGATTCGCGCCCTGGTCGTCGGCGGCGCGGAAGGCGGCGCTCTGCCCCCTTCTCTGCTCGATACCCCCTACGATTTCGATCCCGTCGAAGAAGTAGGCGCGATCATCGGCTCCAGTATCATTGAACTACTCCCCAGGGATACCTGCATGGTGTCCTGGGCCATGAAGCGCAGCCAGTATCTCAGCAAAGAATCCTGTGGTAAATGTGTTCCCTGCCGGCTAGGCGTGAAGCGTATCTCCGGCATCCTTGAAGGCATTGTCAGCGATCTCGGCGTCAACGGAGATCTCGATGTGCTGGATGAGTTCGCGGCCTATGTGCCCAATGGCTCGCTGTGCGGTTTCGGCGTTCAAGCGACGAACCCACTCAAAACAGCCAAACGCTACTGGCCCGATCACTTCACTTCGCATATCCAGGACCAGCAATGCCCGACCGGAACGTGTGCTCCCGTCCGCGCTCACCGTTTCGTGACCAAACATGTCTTGCCTTAGTTGACGCTAGAAACTCGTTAAGAGGAACTGTATGGCTATATCAGTCCGTGATAATTTCTCTCTTACCACTCAGGAGCCCCGGGCCCCGATGGTGCGTAACGAAACTGGTCACCCCAGCTTTACGCTCACTATCGATGGCAAAGTGATGCAAGCGTATGAAGGCCAGACTATCCTGAGCGTGGCTATTGATAATGGGATTTCTGATATCCCCAATCTCTGTAACGATGAGAAACTAGAACCCACTTCGGCCTGCCGCATGTGCCTGGTGCACATCGAGGGGGTCGAACGACCTCTGCCCTCCTGCAATACGCCGGCAGCGCCGGATATGGTGGTGACGACGAACTCCGATGAACTCTTCCATATCCGTCGTACCAATCTGGAGATGATGCTCTCCGACCATAACGCTTACTGCCAGCCGCCCTGCCAGGTGGAATGCCCAACCCACATCGATATCC
>JAFMRP010000505.1 GCA_017354095.1 Ktedonobacteraceae bacterium | reverse complement strand
CCCAGGCAGGTCTAAGGGGTCATACTGTGGTAAACTGGCCTGGGAAGCCGTATGAATGGCTGTGGAAAACTTATCCACAGCGTTGTTGATATGTGGATCGCGTGTGGATAAGCAGGGGATAGTAGTGGATAAACTCCACCTTTCTTTCTGTCGCTAGAAGGGTATGTGGATAAGTTTTCCACAGCACTAGTGGAAAACTTCGTAAAATTATCCACCGCCAAAATAAAATGTGGAAAACTTATCCACAACCATTGTGGAAAACTACCTATCGCTGCGATATATGTGTGGAAATGTGGAAAACTTATCCACAGCCATTGTGGATAAGTCATAAAAACGGTTAAGTTGAATTGAGTGCACTCAACTCATGTGTGGAAAATGTGGAAAGTGTGGATAAGTTATCCACAACCATTGTGGAAAACTACCTATCGCTGCGATATATGTATGTATCATGTCGATAGATGCTGTGGAAAATGTGGAAAACTTATCCACAATGACTGTGGATAAGTCATAAAATGAGGTTAAGTTGAATTGAGTGCACTCAACTCACGTGTGGAAAATGTGGAAAACTTATCCACAATGTATGTGGAAAACTTCTATCACGGCGATATACGCATATATCGCCGTGATAGATACTGTGGAAAGTGTGGAAAACTTATCCACAATGACTGTGGATAAGTTTATGGGAGATAAAAGTTCCGGGTTATCCACAGAAAATGTGGATAACCCGAAGGAAAAATGTGGATAACTCACCATTTCTCTATGGGAGAATCGTGAGTTTGCTGTGATAGCCTGGTTTTTTAGTGTGAAAGCGAGCGTTCTGGTTGTGTAGTGCGTATATGAGCGAGCACATCGTAGATGCGTAGTAGTTCTGCGATGCTTAGTGATGAGGCGGCCACATAACCTGGCTGGTGGGGTGTTGAGCCGCCTACCGTAGCCGGGCACATTCCCAGCAGATCTCTGTACAGATGCTCCTTTAATGGTTCCAGCAAGCGCAGCCCGCGGCGCCAGAGATATTCCCGCAAGAGATCCTGGCTGGTGAGTTCTTGTTTTTCCGAGTGATCATCTATGGTCAGCATCGCATCGATATAGGGTCCCAGCAGCCAGGGCCAGGCGCTGCCCTGGTGCAGAGCTTTTTGTTGTTCCTTCTCACACGAACCTGGTTCATCGTGATATGCCGGGTCGGTGGGTGAAAGAGTGCGTAGCCCATAGGGGGTTAGCAGCTGGTGGGTGATGCATTCAAAGGTGTGGCGCCGGTAGGGTATGGCGAGTACCGGGTAGCGTAGCGAAAGGGCCAGGAGTTGATTTGGGCGTAAAGCCGCGTCATCGCCCTCAGGGCCATCCACCACATCATAGAGATAGCCACCTTTAGAGTACCAGAAGCGCTGCTGGAAGCTTTTTTCGCACTGTTTCAGCAGTGCCAGATAGTAAGGGGTAGTGTGGACAGAGTGGCCGAGGCGGTGCAGGTAGCCGGCCCACTCACACATCAGAGAGAGCGCATGATACCACAAGGCATTCAGCTCGACCGGTTTACCAGAGCGAGGAGTGATGGGCGTGCCATTGATAGTTGCATTCATCCAGGTCAGCGCCTGGCCGGGTTGATCGGCGCGCAGCAGTCCATCCTTCTGATCGAGAAAGATACCGGGCGTAGTGCCATGTATATAGGCATCGAGGGCTTCCTCAAAGGAATGAAAATGCTCCTCTAAGAATGTGTAGTGGTGAGTGGCGCGCAAATAGTAGTCGAGTGCATAGAAGAACCAGAGCGTCGTATCGGCCCCGGTATAGGTATTTGTTTCGCCGGGCCGGGGCAATCGGTCTGGAAGCAGGCCGGAGTGGAAGGCGCGGCTGAGCGTTTGCAGCAGGCTGAGGGCGGTCTCATAGCGTCTGGTTACAAGGGTCAGGCCTGGCAGCGCGATGAGTGCATCGCGTGTCGAGGGTACCAGGGCGTAGTAGCTTGTGTAGAGCAGAGCGGGATTATTTCTGCTGCTTAAGCCGTCATGCTGCTCAAATTGTGCCGGGCGAGCCAGAAAGCAATCGCTAGCCAGGAGCAGCAGGCGTAAATAGTCCTCGCCTCCGGCCTGTGGATCCGTTGTTGTAGTAAGCGGCAGGATACGGGGTGTTGTGCTGCTCCTCTTATTATCGGGGGAGTGACCTTGTACACAGCGAAAGAGTCGTTGCTGGCGTTCTGTTGTGGATATATAGGAGCGTGTAAGCTGTTCTGGCTGTAGAGCTGGCGTAGACAGCTGTTCCGTACTGGCGACAATGGTCAATGCCTTATCTTCGCCCGGTTGCAGTGTGGCGCGAATAACGCCGGGGAGGTAGAGATCGTCGGTAGTGGGCTGGCCTGGTGTGCTATCCATACGTCGTAGAAAGTTCCAGTACCAGACGCCTGTGGGAAGGAACGTCGCCTGGTTATGAGGATGGGAGACGGCCAGGATATGGTATGGGTGAGCTGACGGGCCGGCCTGGATTGTGCAGCCAGTAATGCCGGGTGACACAACTGGGTTTGCCGAGTTAACATTGTCGCCTCGTTGCAATTGTACCTGGAAGTGTCGGGTATTATCGCCATGGAGCGTGGTATTATGCGGGCGATAGGTTGTCAGGGGCAGCAGTGTTAGGGCCAGGCCATCGGCTCTGGTTGAGCGCCGTCGATTCTGGTCTTCTGTTCTGGGGAGTAGTCGATACTGGATGCAGGTCGTATTTTGCCCCCAGGGCATCCAGATGCGTTTCTCCAAAACGAAGCCGTTCAGTCCTCCGATGTGATAGGTAAAGATCGGGAAGCCTTCTTCCAGGCGGAACGTTTCCATATGGACAAAGCCAGACGGATTGAACATTCCATCTTTGTACTCATTCGTGCCAAGGTAGTACGTGCGTTGATCAAATGCGACTTCTTCGTCGATCTTGGCTAATAGCAGGTATGGAGATTTGCTGCCTGGTAGCGTTGTAACGAGTAGTCCATGTTGCAGGCGCGTCAGCGCGCCAGCGACCGTCCCGGCAGCATATCCTCCCAGCCCATTGGTAATCAGCCATTCCTGCGAGATAGTCTTGTGGAGATCGCGGCAGGTGTCGCGATCGAACATAATGGGCATACGAAACCCTCCAAGCCCCGCGATAGCTATCATGAGCGAAGACTACAAGCGGACAGTAAGTAGTCGGGCTATTGGTACGCGACTTTGCGTCCGTATTCTTCATAGTGTAACACAACATATTCCAGAAAACAGCATGCCCTATAGGTAGCTGTACTTTTTTCGTGCCTGCATTGAGCGGTTGTGGTTGTGTGTTAAGATGACGAAATCTGATGGTTAAAAATAAAAAGGGGGACTATGTTCACCGGGGAATCAAGATGATGCGGATCTGTAGGTATGCCAGGGAGGGCCGTAGGTACGCTCGCCTGGTTCGCGGGGGCAGAGGCGTTGTGGAAGTATAAAGCCAGGATTCTGGTCGAGCAGGTTGAGAAAGGCATGGAGCACTCTAGGATCGAAGCTGGCGCCTGAACCTTGTAGTAGACGCTCGCGAGCGGCATCATTGGAAAGAGGGACTTTGTAAGGACGTTGTGATGTCAAGGCGTCGTAGACATCGGCGATGGTGAGAATGCGGGCGCTCATAGGAATCTCTTCACCTTGCAGCCCGGCGGGATAGCCGCGCCCGTCCCAGGCTTCGTGATGGTAGAGCACAGTTTCGACGAAGAATGGATGGACGTCGCAGCCAATCAGGATGCGTGCTCCGATGACCGGGTGTCGTTCCATTTTACGACGTTCCTCTATAGAGAGGGCGGCTGACTTATTGAGGATATCGTTTGTAATCCAGGTTTTGCCTAGATCGTGGATCAGGGCGGCCAGGGCCAGGTTATATGCCTCGCGTCGACTCCACCCCAGGTAGCGAGCCAGTCTTTGTGCGTACGTTGCCACACGCCGTGAGTGCTCGTATGTGACGATATCGCGCTCCTGGATGCTTTTCGCGAAGGAAAGGAGTACCTTGGAGGTTTCTCCTTCTCGATCTATATGTATATTTTTGACTGCCACCACGCTACTCTCCCACATGAATATGTATCGAAACCGCTTCAGCGCTGTTCTATGAAGAACATCGCTTTCGCGGTGATCAGGTGACACTTAGATTACGGAGAAGATACCACAAAGAGCTACAGTTGTCTATTTTTAGCTGTAATTCCTATGCTTTATGTACGGATCAAATCTTCATCCAGCCTGTTATCAGGCCGTTGCAGGAGCTCTATATGCTATTACCTTTTAGTACTTGTTTGCTAAGAGGGAGAGGCGAGGCGCTGAGTGGGAAGCAGGTGATTCTGGGGAGTTATTTATTCCCCAAATAGTCCCCCCTTCCGCCCTTTTCCGTTTTGAATCGTGCCTTTTTGTGATAGACTCACTTTAAACCGTCAGTATATAATTATTAGCCCTCATTGGGCCTGTTGCATCTACGATATATGGGAAGCAAACAAGATGGCAGAGCATAGAGTGGAGAAGGAACAGGAGCGAGAAGAAGAGGTTGTGCCGGAGAGGAGGCGTGATGGAGTGGTGACAGTGGTGTTGACCGCTGATAATCACCTTGGTTACGCCGCTTTTGGCCAACATCCCCGTAAGCGCGAGGAGCGCCAGCAGAATCTGCGTCGTGCTTTTCAGCAGGCGACGGATTTTGCTATTGTGCAGGGGGTTGACCTGTTCATCCAGGTTGGGGATTTATTTGATACGACTGCGCCCGATGAGCGTGATCGTAGTTTTGTCGCGGCCCGGCTCGCGCAATTAAAGCAGGCTGGAGTGCATACCTTCGCTCTGGGTGGAGTGCAT
>JAFMRP010000504.1 GCA_017354095.1 Ktedonobacteraceae bacterium | reverse complement strand
TGGCAGATAGCCGCGCAGAAGTCTTCGGGCATAATGCCATATTTGCCCTGTTGTTTCCAGCGGGCGCGGAAATCGTTCGTTTTCAGGGTCGTCCAATCCGGGTCCATGACTTTGTTAGCGGCCATGTCGTGGATGAACTGTACGACCTTCTGATAGTTGGGGTCGCGCAGGCTCAGGCTCACCTTACCGGGTGTATTGAAGTTCCAATCGCCGGGCAGGCCAACGGAGCCGAAGAGCGCCTGGAAATTGTTGCCCAGGCCCACCCCACCGGGGTTAAAGAAGGCCCCGAAGCCGTAGGTATCATTTTTGCCGTCGCCATCGGGATCATTGAACGTAAAGGCTTTCGCAACGTTCATCAGGTCATCCAGGGTTTTGGGCTGTTGCAGATGGAGTTTGTCCAGCCAGTCCTGGCGAATGAAGAGGCCCTGACGTTTGTTTAAGCCCGCTTTCTCCTGGAGCACGTATTTTTTGCCGTCGATGGTCGCCAATTTTTGCGTCTGGGGATCGCTGTAGCGGTCCTTTGTGCGTTGTGGCATCATCGGGAACAGGCTATCCACAGGTGCGATCAGGCCCTGTTTGACCCACTGGAGGAAGATGGTGTTGTTGAAGGGGATCTGGAAGAAATCGGGCAGGCCGTTAGCGGCGGCGGCAGCATTAAATTTGGTATCGCCATCGTCGCCGTAGGGGATCCAGGACACCTTCAGGTTAATGTTCAGCTTCTGTTTTACCGTCTTGGTAAGAAACCAGTCGGCCGGTGGGGGACCGACTTCGCCCGCCGATGGGTAGGTCCAGAGGGTCAGGTCGACCGGTCCGTTGGATGACGGGGTGCCGCCACCACAGGAGGTCACGAACAGGCCGATCAGGAATGCGAGCAAGCATGACCACAATGTCAGCCCTCTGGTAGTGGTTTGGACCTTCATGAAAGTTCCTCTCCTTAACATGATACAAATAAAGTAACGATCAGAACGAAGATCGGGAAGAGATCATTCTTTGACTGAACCGAGCAAGACCCCTTTCGTGAAATAGCGTTGAATCCAGGGATAGATCACGAGCATGGGCAGTGTTGTCAGGATCACGGCCGCCATCTTGAGTGCATCCTGGGGAGCGCTGAAGAGGGAGTTGTTTTCGACAACATCGTTCATGTTCGTAGAGAGCAGGATATTGCGCAGCAAGACCGGAAGAGGCATCAGGTCGCTGTTGCTCAGATACAGGATCGGGTTAAAGAAGTCATTCCAGTGTGTAACGGCGTAGAACAGGCCAATGGTGAGCAGGATTGGTTTAGAGAGTGGCAGGATAATGTGCCAGAGGACCTGCAATTCATTGGCGCCATCGACGATCGCCGATTCACGTAAGCTGGAAGGGATATTCTGGAAGAACGCCTTCATGACCAGCATATTGTAGACGCTGATCGCCGTAGGTAGAATGATCGCCAGGTAGTTATCGAGGAGGTTCAGATTCTTCACCAGCAGGTAGGTAGGGATCAGGCCGGTGTTGAACAGGAACGTAAAGAGCATCAGGGTCAGGAAGAGATTGCGACCGGGCATATCCTTGAAGATGAGGCCATAGGCAGTGAGGGTCGTCAGTACCATATTGACGGCGACACCGGAGACAGTGAGTATGATGCTATTGAGCAGAGCGCGCAGGAAGGTGTTCTGGCTCAACAGTTGTGCGTAGGCCTCGAATGACCACTGATTGGGAAGGAGGAACAGGTTATATCCTGAAGACTTGGTCAGCTCCAGCGGAGTGAGCGAGACCACCACCACGTACCAGAGGGGTATGAACGTGATGAGCAGAACCAGGACGAGGAAAGCGGCCACCAGCCAATCGAAAGCGGTGGGTCTGGCTTTGGCTGGTTTTGGGGAGCCGGTTTCCAAGATTTTTTCTGTCTCGACAATATTTTCCATGGGTGCTGTTCTCCTTCCGTTAGTACAGGCCGCTGCCGGCGAAGCGTTTGGCGACGCGATTGGCGGTGAAGATCAGGAGCAGGCCGATGATGCCTTTGAACAGGCCGACCGCGGTAGCCAGGGCAAACTGGGCATTGAGGATACCCGCGCGATAGACGTAGGTATCGATAATATCGCCGACGCTGTAGACGGGCAGTGAGTACAGGACGAAGACCTGGGAGAAGCCGGCATCGAGAATCGAGCCCAGGCGCAGCAGCGTCACCAGTACGATCACATCTTTAATATTGGGCAGAGAAACGTACCAGATGCGTTGCAGGCGCGAGGCGCCGTCGATCGACGCGGCCTCATACTGGGACGGATCAACGGCCAGCAGCGCGGCCAGGTAGATAATGGCGCCCCAGCCGGTCTCTTTCCAGATATCGGAGCCCACGATAATCGTGCGGAACCAGTCCGTGCTGGTCAGGAAGTTGATGGGCTGAGCGCCGAATTTTCCGATGGCGTCGTTGACCAGGCCATTGCTGGGAGAGAGCAGGCCCAGCAGGACACCGAAGATAACCACCCAGGAAAGGAAGTGTGGGAGGTAGGACATGGTCTGGGTGAGCCGTGCCAGTTTGGAAAAGAAGCGGGCCTCACTCAGGGCAACGGCCAGGATAATGGCCGGTGGAATGCCGAAGACCAGTTTTGCCGTGCTAATAATGAGCGTATTGGTAATCAGCTGCGAGAAATAGAAGGACTTAAAGAACATCTCGAAGTTCTTAAAGCCGATCCAGGGACTGCCCTCGACGCCGAGCAGGGGCTGGAAATCTTTGAACGCGATCTGGGCCAGGTAGAGTGGACCGTAGCGAAAGGTCGCAAAATAGATCAAGCCTGGCAGCATGATCAGGTAGACCATGCGGTATCGCCACATGCGTCTCAGCAGGAGTCTGGTACGACTCGTGGATCGCGTAGTGTGTGCAGCGGTTGCAGGTATTGCCTTTGTACTCATACTCCTCCTTGAGCAAATCGAAAAATGTAAATGTTTTCTTTTTTACGGTTGGTGTGTGGGTGATGGATACATCGCTAGTCTGATGGGGCGGCGATGTATCATCGGGTGTGTGTTTAGGGTTCTCCTTTGCTGGTGAGATGGTGTGGGGGACGGCATGACCCGCGTATGATCAGTTCGGTAGGTAGTTCGATGCGTTCGACGGGTGCTTCAGGTAGTGAGATATATTTGAGCAGCAGCCGGGCCGCAGCGCGGCCCATCTCCTCCAGAGGCTGGCGCACGGTCGTCAGTGGTGGGTGGACGTGGGCTGCCTGGGGGATATCGTCGAAGCCGATGATAGAGATGTCCTGTGGAATGTGCAGGTTTTGATCGCGAACGGCTTCCATCGCGCCGAAGGCCGAGAAATCGTTCGAGGCAAAGATTGCCGTGGGGGGGTCTGGTAAGGCGAGCAGCTCCTGCGTGCATGTGTAGCCCTGTGGTTGGAGGAAATCGCCTTCGCGGACCAGGTCGGGATCGAGGGGGAGGCCGTGATCCTGGAGCGCGGCTTTGTAGCCTTCCAGGCGGTGCTGAGCGCTGCCCATCTCTAGTTTGCCGGTGATAAAGCCGATGCGCTGGTGCCCGAGCTGGAGCAGGTAGGATGTGGCCTCATAGGCGCCTTTGCGGTTCGTGGCCTCGACCGAGGGGACCAGTATATTGTGGCTGATGCCTTCGTGATCCACGAGCACGTGA
Source organism: Ktedonobacteraceae bacterium (assembly GCA_017354095.1). Classification (GTDB taxonomy): domain Bacteria; phylum Chloroflexota; class Ktedonobacteria; order Ktedonobacterales; family Ktedonobacteraceae; genus Bu33. The sequence continues at coordinate 1,183 of JAFMRP010000504.1, read as the reverse complement.
GGGAAGTGGCGGCGCTGGAGCGTTTCGATATAGGCATCCGCGTTGCGGGGCAGGACCAGGAGCAGGCCATCGACGACATTTCTGGTCAATTTTGTGACGTAGGCAGATTCTTTCGTTTTGCGGCGGTGGGTAGTATAGAGCATCAGATCGTAGTGAGCCTGGGCCAGTTCGTTATCGATGCCTTTCATAATCTCGCCGATGTAGGTATTGTTGAGGCCGCGTACCAGCAGGCCGACGATGTTGGTGCGTCCGCCTGCCAGGCTGCGGGCCTGGATATTGGCGACGTAGCCTAGCTGTGCCATCGCGCGCAGCACGCGTTCCCGTTTATCGGCGCTGACGTAAGTTTTGTTATTGAGCACGCGAGAGACAGTCGAGTAGGAGACGCCAGCCTCTTTCGCTACGTCGAAGATAGTGATATCGTCGAAATGTCTGGATTGGTCAGGCATGTATTGTGTACCGTGCTTATTTCAGGCTAGCCACCGTGGGTAGCTGGCGACGGGTAACCGGTCATCCTCGGGAAGCCGGCCACCCGCAAGGGGTGGCCCTACATGTCTCCGCTGGCGACAGGGTCAACGGGCCAGATCCGGCCACCCGCAAGGGGTGGCCCTACATGTCTGGCATTGGGATTTATAGTTGTGCTTTTCTGCAAGCGCTTGCAGATGTCTTGCAGGTCTATGGTAGATGTAACATATATTTTGCTGGGTTGTCAAGTCTTTTTCGCGGGATGCTGACGAGAGGAGGGTTGACGGGTATGTGAGCTCTATGTTATCTATGGTATAGGTGATGGTGGATATGGTTCTGCAAGCGCTTGCAGAGGGAGGCGGGATCGGCGAGGATCTATTGTAAAGAATAAGAGAGGAGAACAGGTGCATGGGGCGCTATCGTGTTGCCATTGTTGGCACGGGGGGGATCGCGGGCAGTCATATTCGTGCGTGTCAGGAGTTGAGGGAGCGGGTAGAGGTTGTCGCGGCGGTTGAGATTGATCGTGCCAGGGGGGAGAGTTTCCGTGACAAGCATGGTATTCCCAGGCTGTATACGGACCTGGTAGAGATGCTTGAGACGGAAAAGCCGGACCTGGTGCAGATTGCCACGCCGCCGGCCACGCATTACAGCCTGGTGTTACGCTGCCTGGAGGCGGGCGCGTGGGTATTGTGTGAGAAGCCGCTGTGTACTTCTCTGGCTG
>JAFMRP010000503.1 GCA_017354095.1 Ktedonobacteraceae bacterium | reverse complement strand
AACCCGGAGAAATCCGTAGCTACTGGGGCGAGCCCCGTCAGGCCAAAGACGGCAAAATTTCCATCCGCCCCGGCACCACTATCCTGGCTCATACCCAGGAGGTCATCGGCGGGCGCAACGGTTTCCTGGCCAAAATGTACTCCCGCAGCACTGTCGCGCGCTCAGGGCTCTCTGTCTGCCGCTGTGCCGGCGTCGGAGACGTTGGCTACATCAGCCGCTGGACCATGGAAATTAGCAACCACACCCAGACTACTATCTGGGTACCTGTTGGCTTCCGCATCTGCCAGTTAACCTTTGAAGAGGTAGGGGAAACCCTCAAAGAATACCATGGCAAGTATGGCAAACAGGACCACCAGTGGGCCCCTTACGACATGCTGCCCAAACCCCAACTGGACTGGGACTACGATGTCTATCGCACCGACAGAAACGGGAAATAAGCCTGTGAGCAAGGGTCAATTTATCTCATTTGAAGGGCTGGATGGCGCGGGCAAAACCACCCAACTGGCGCTATTACAACGCTGGTTAGAGCAGCAGCGCATCTCATATGTTCTTACGCGCGAGCCGGGAGGAACACCTCTCGGCAGCGAACTGCGCCATCTTTTGTTTGGCCGCTCCGACCTGGCCATCTCCCCCCTGGCCGAAGCCTTCCTCTTCCAGGCGGATCGGGCGCAGCACTTCGCCGACGTCATAGTACCAGCCATTGAAGCGGGCAAGCTCGTCATCAGTGACCGCTGCTACGATTCCAGCATCGCCTATCAGGGCGCGGCACAAGGTGTCGGTATTGAGCTCGTCGAACAGCTTTCTCTCATTGCCACCGCAGGCCGCTCACCCGATCTTACCATCCTGCTCGATCTCGCACCCTCACAGGTCCATGTGCGTACGCACGACGAGACACGTGGCGAACACAGCCGCTTCGACGCCGAATCGCTGTCCTTTCACCAGCGCCTGCGTGAAGCTTTCCTCGCTCTGGCTCAGAACCATCCCGAACGCATCAAAGTGATCGATGCTACCCAGACTCCAGAGCAGATCCATCACCAGATCATAGCACTCATCCAGGCCCTACGCGCATAGCAAGAGCATAGAAAAACTTACCCAGATCAGTAATATAAGATTATAGTCTTGCAACTTGCCTTTCTTTCCCAAAACCAGCATAATGGTAAACATACTATCCGAAGGATGAATAGCGCAAAAGGAATAATCTATGGATCATATAAACTGGCAGCGCAGACGCGACATCCTCATCTGCGTCATATGTGTCGGTGTTATCCTTGGAGTCGCCTGGCTCATTGTTAATCAATTCATCGAGGCAATCTTATTGCTTCTACTCTCCATGGCAGTCTCTTTCCTGATCTCGCCCGTTGTCGACTTCCTGGAGAAGTATAAAGTTCCACGCGTACTGGGAAGCCTTGTCAGCTATGCCATCGTCATCGCTGCCCTGGCGGGCTTCTTTTATGCCCTCATCTTTACAACTGTGCAGCAGGGTGTCTCATTTTCCGAAACTATCGTCTCATTCGCCAACAGCATCCCCGATAAATATGCCAGTCTTATCACATTCCTCCATAATCAGGGTATTCCTCAGGCCAATATCGATGATGCTGTTACCCAGATCGAGAGGCAGGCACAAGATTTTGCCACCACCGCCGTACAGAATGCCTATAATGCCCTGCTCTTCCTCAGCAATGCCCTGCTTGATATTATCCTTGTCACCGTGCTCAGTTTCTACCTGACCCTCGATGGCAAGCGGATACGCGAAAGCATGTTCAGCATTGTGCCTCAGCGCACTCGCCCGCACGTCTTGCTCTTTGAGGACGCTCTCAACCGCGTCGTCGGCAACTACATTCGCGGCCAGCTTATCCTGGCTATCATCATCGGCGTGGCTGTGAGCCTGGTTTGCGTCTTTACCGGATTGGGACAATTTGCACTGATCTTCGGTATGCTCGGCTTCCTCTTCGAAACGATCCCCATGGTGGGGCCGGGCCTTGCTTCGATCTCACCTATTATCGCCTCGCTCCTGTTGCCAGGCGCGTTCCCTCGCACCATTATTATCATCGTCTGCTTTATCGTTATCCAGGCCCTTGAGAGCAATGTCCTGGGGCCGCGCATCGTTGGCCATGCCGTGGGTCTGCATCCCGTTGCCTCCATTATGGCCCTGCTCATTTTCGCAAAACTCTTTGGCGACACCTACGGCGCCTTCGGTGGCGCGGTCGGCGCCCTGGTCGCCACACCGCTCGTAGCCGCTGCCTGGGTCGTCATCGCCAGCTTCTATCGGTCCTTCCGCGGTGAGACTGCCGACCAGATCCTCGCCAGAAAGCGTGCCCCCTGGCAACTACGGCGACCTACCATTCCCACAACCCTGCGCATCAGGCGCCTGAGACAACATCCCGGGTCGCACTCAACCCCTTCAACTGAGCCAGCAACAGCTCACTCAGAAGGGCAGTCCACCGCCACACAAACACAGGACGAAAGTAAACAGAATGGACATGTGCTGGTGGATTCCGAAGAAGAGGCGAGCCAGCGCGAATAGCATCGCCTATCATGCGGGCCTGTAAGCCACCATCAGGCCCGCATCACATGGCTTCCAGCCGCTTTTTGCGTTTCTGAGCCTCAAAATATTCCGGGTCCAGTTCCAGCGCTCTGCGAACTGCGGCCAGCGCCTCCTCTTTCTTCCCCTGAATGCCCAGTACCCACGCCCTGGCATCCCAGGCTGCAGCATAACGCTCGTTGAGCCGCAATGCCTGCTCAAAGTGGGTCAGCGCTTCATCATAGCGCGCCACCATAGCCAGGCAGGTCCCTTTGACATACCAGGCTTCGGCATTGGCGCTATCCAGCGCCAGCGAGCGCTCAATAGCGGCCAGCGCCTCCTGATAGCGAATGTTCGTTGATAGTTGCTTACTATAATCCAGCCAGAACACGGCCTGTTTTCTCTGAAGATCCTCCATCCTTGCCACTCCTTCTATCGCTGCTGCCTCTGCCATTCCTCCACAACTTGCTGATACGCCTCCCAGGTATCAACATCATAGCGCGCCGTGCTCTGTACCACTTCAATCGTCGCCATATCCTGATGGTGACGCTCAATCACGCTGCGCCCACCCTCATCGCCATCCACCTGCTCTAATTCAGGAAAGAGGCTGGCATCAAACAGAACCGGATTGCCACGCCTGCCGTTGTACAGCGGAGCGATAATGCGACTGCCCGTGGCCTGTCTCGCCGCTATGAGATCATCGATAAGACGAGCCGTTATCAGTGGCTGATCACCCAGCAGCACGATCGCACCGCCCACCGGTTCGTAGTGCTGTAAACTGGCCAGGCCAGCTCGCAAAGAGGTACTCATCCCCTGCGGATAATCTGGATTTTCAACGAAAGTAACCTCATCGAGTGCTACATGTGATTTGAGCGCCTCGCGTATCTGCTCGGCCTGGTACCCCAACACCACCATCACCGGGCGCGCCTGCGACTCCCTGACCGCCATCAACACATGCGCCAGCACCGGCATCTCGCCCAATGGCAATAACAGTTTATGCCTGCCCTCCCCCATACGGCTCGAACTTCCAGCCGCCAGGATCAAAGCTGCAATATTTTCAGACATTTCCATCTCCTTCGCGGGCCAGGTCGCTGCACCTGCTCATGAGCATAGTCTACACCAGTTCAGCACAGCTAATCCAGCACCATCTCCAGCCAGGCTTTGCAGGCTCCTCTAATATAACATATGGTTGTCGTTGGTGTTATAATGATGCCTGAGTGTTGACCGGAAATTGCGGGTCCACAGGCTGAGCTACAGAATGTCAGGAGAATTTTAGAATGCTGAATACTCCCCACGTCGATGGCGGAGCAAGTACCGAGGTGCTGGACGCTGAGACGCAGGCGAAATATGAACACTTGCAGGCCATCCTGCGTGAGATGGGGTCGGTGCTGGTAGCATATTCCGGCGGGGTGGACAGCGCGTTGCTGCTCAAAGTAGCCCATGATGTGCTAGGAGAGCGTGCATTGGGCGTCATCGCCTCCTCACCCGCCTATGCTGCGGAAGAGACAGAGGAGGCAACCACGGTAGCACGACAGATGAAGCTGCCATTGATAACCATTGAAACGCACGAGCTCGAAGATGAGCGCTATGTCGTCAACGATTTCAATAGATGTTACTTTTGCAAAACTGAATTGTTTACTCATTTAGAGCCTATCGCCAAAGAGCACCATCTGCACCATATTGCCTATGGCGTGAATAAGGACGATGATGGCGATTTCCGGCCTGGCCAACGCGCCGCACGCGAGTTCGGCGTACGCGGCCCGCTCAAAGAGGCCGCTATGGGTAAGCGCGAGATACGCGCCGTTGCGCGTATGCTTGGCCTGCCAGTCTGGGATAAACCAGCTATGGCCTGCTTCTCTTCGCGCATCCCCTATGGCAGCAAAGTAGATGTCGCCTCGCTCCAGATGGTCTACAAGGCGGAGAAGCTTTTGCGCGACCTGGGCTTTCGCCAGCTGCGTGTGCGTCACCACGATAAAATTGCGCGTATCGAGGTCGAACGATCGGAGATCCCACGCCTGGTTGAGGAGGAGATGAGCCGCCTCGTCACCGATGGCCTGCGCAAGATTGGCTATACCTATGTCACCGTTGACCTGCAGGGATATCGCACCGGCAGCATGAACGAGACGTTCTTTAAGAAGAAACAGCGCTCTTAATTGAGAGAGACAGGAGGACGAAACCCTCCTGTCTCTTCCACCCGCGATCTCCAGCGAGGCCGCGACAAAAAAGAATAAGCCACTTGATGAGAAGACAGAGAGGTAAAGTGGGAGGGTAGTATGAGTCAGCA
>JAFMRP010000502.1 GCA_017354095.1 Ktedonobacteraceae bacterium | reverse complement strand
CTCGTGCAAAAAAGCGTCACAAAGCGTCATAAGCGACACAGCAGCCTGGGAGGTGGGGTGAGACAAGTTGTGAGAAGTAAGAAGGAACACGGATTGTTTTTTTTCAGAATCGATGTAAGAAACCCTACACACCCTACACAGCGGCCTGGGAGGCCGCTGTAAACCCTCCACAGACCCTACACACCCTACACAGCGTCTTCCCAGGCCGATCCAGAGAATTTTCGCATTGATACGGGCGGGTGGACATTGATGAGTACAGATCGGTATTGAGTGTTACAGATGGAGTGTGAGGATGGTGAGGGGTAACGCCGCACAGGATAGGGTGGAGAGAGGATGGGACGTGGACGGTTATGGCGCGCATGGGAACCTCCAGGGGAGGAGGGATATGTTACCATGGTAGCACAACAAAGAATTACAAGCGCAGTGAAGTATAATAAAAGCAATTCTCATTGCTTTTATTATACCATCGTTTTACTATTTTACAATATTTTGCGCTTATTATTTAAATTCTATACATATAAACACAAAATACACAGTATGTTTAACGAGCCAGAGACACAGGGGAGAATGGGAGGTAATATGGATGATGGGTTACGAGGTGTGAGTGTGCTAGAATAGCATAAGTGAAAAAAGCAAAGAAAGAGAGCATTATGACACAGGTTCAATTTGGCTGGATTGTACCTCCTGGCAGCACAGAGCTTCCCCGGCAGGCATTTCTCGCGGGGCTGCGCGCGGGCCTTGACACGATTGCAGGCCATTTCGATTCCGTCTGGTATATGGATCATGTTCAGTTTGGCACGAATCCGCTGCTGGAGGGCTGGACGACGCTGACCTACCTGGCGGCTCTGCGCCCGGAACTACGCTATGGGCATCTGGTGCTCTGCCAGTTGTTTCGCAATCCCGCTCTGCTGGCGAAGATGGCCGCGACCTTCCAGTATCTGAGCCAGGGACATTTTATCCTGGGCATTGGCGCGGGCTGGTTCGAGGAAGAGGCCAAGGCGTATCACCTGCCCTTTCCGCCTACCGGGCAGCGGGTAAGCGAACTGGAGGAGCAGTTACAGATTATCAACGCCTTGTGGCGCGAGGACGAAGTAACCTTTGAGGGCAAGTATCACCAGGTAAGCGGGGCCATCTGCTCGCCGCGTCCCGAGCCGCTGCCCCCTGTGCTTATCGGGGGTCACAAGCCGCGTATGATGCGCCTGATCGCGCGTTATGCCGACTGGTGGAATGGGTACGGGAACATCAGTGCTGTTGGTCTGGAAGAGGCCAGAGAGCACTTGAAGGCTCTGGACGCGGCCTGTGAGAGCGTGGGGCGAGATCCGCAGACGCTGCGCCGCACCGCGTCAATCACATGCTTCTGCGCCCCAACAGAGCAAAAGGTGCAAGAGCTGCTGACAACCTACCCGTCTCGCTCTGGTCCGGGCCTTGCGGGGACACCGAGGCAGATTGTGGAGCAGCTTCAACCGCTGATCGAGGCTGGTTTCGATTATTTCATGATCAGGGCCAGTGGCGCTCCCGCCGATCTCACCACGTTGGAGATGCTCTCTCACGAGGTGCTGCCTGCACTGAATAAAGGACGTTGAACAGAGCCAACCATGGGCAAAGAAGGTGTAGTATGGAGACGAGCCAGGTCAGTGATGCATTCCCCTCGCTTTCCGCCCTGCGGCTGGTAGCAACAGACCTTGACGGAACGCTGCTACGCTCGGACAAGACCATCTCTGAGTATACGAGTAGTGTTTTGCAGCGGCTGCGAGCGGCTGGAGTCGTTATTGTACCGATTAGCGCTCGTCCACCACGCACACTGCGCCATTTTGGGCTGGCTGACAGTATCGGTGGGCTGGCGATCTGCTGTAACGGGGCGATCATCTATGACATGGATCGAGATTGTCCTTTGCAGCAGCAGGTGCTTGCACCGCCGCAGGTTGAGCAGTTGATCGCGTTGCTGCATGGCTCTCTGCCCGGCCTTTCTTTCGCCGGAGAGAGCGGGATCGATGCCATTTGCGAAGCGGCTTTTTATGCTCATGCGTCTGCATCTGATCCGCAGCCGCCGCGAATTGTGGACCGCTCAGAAATCTGCCAGATCCCCCAGATCAAGATACTGGTCCACCACGAAACGATGCTAGCAGACGAGCTACACGAACATTTCACCCCTCTGCTCGATAGCGGCGTCTATAGCATGACCTACTCCAGTTTGCGATTTCTGGAGATCTCGCCGGGAGGGGTACATAAGGGAGATGCGTTAGCGGCCCTCAGCGAGCAATTGGGGATCGCAGCGCACGAGGTGGTCGCCTTTGGCGATATGCCTAATGATCTGCCGCTGTTGCGATGGGCAGGGTTGGGTGTAGCGGTGGCGAACGCTCATCCCCTGGTCTTACAGGCGGCGGACGTAGTTACTCTTTCCAATGAAGAGGATGGAGTCGCGCATATGCTGGAGCGGATTCTGGAGGAGGGGTTGGAAACGGCAAAGGACGAAGGGCAACCTCAAGGGCCCCGCACCGCCTCCCAAGCCACCCCTTGCCCCTACAGATAGGCGTTCGCTGCCTCGCGGTTTGTTCCTGATGGGTTCTATATTTATGCATTAAGAGTCGCGTTGCTTGACAAGGAAGGGCTTGCTTCTGTAATATATCCATTATGGATACATCCATAATGGATATATTATGTTGTGGCTGCAATGAAAGGGGGGAATGTGGCAGAGCCCGAAGAAAAACTGGTAATCAAGGTTCCGTTCAGGTACTATGTTTCGCTTCTGAGAACATATCTCAAACCCCAATGGTTCAAGGTGAGCCTGTTAGTTCTGCTGTTGTTTGCCAGCATTGGATTTGAAATCCTCAACCCGCAACTTTTAGGGCATTTTATCGACGTGATACAGAGTGGTATGGATACCCTTGTGGGTATCGCGCTGCTCTTTATTGGCCTGGTGATTGCCAACCAGCTTGTCACAGCGCTTGCCAGCTATATGAGCGAGGACATTGGTTGGAGAGCAACCAACGCGCTGCGTATTGATCTCACCCTGCACTGTCTCAACCTGGATATGTCTTTTCACAAGGTACATACTCCGGGTGAGCTTATTGAGCGGGTTGACGGGGATATCGCGATGCTGGCCAATTTTTTCTCGCGCTTCGTATTCTACGTGTTTGGGCGTGTGCTTCTGCTGATAGGCATCGTAGCGCTCACGATCTCAGTTGATCGGCGCGTCGGGCTGCTACTGCTGGCTTTTACCATGTTGATGGCCGCGCTCTTGCGTCCCCTGCAACATATCGCGGTGCCACATTTCCGGGCAGCGCGGCAGGTCAGCGCCGAGATTGCCAGTTTCTTAGAGGAGCGCCTATCCAGCGCGGAGGATATTCGCAGTAATGGGGCGCAGGGCTACGTCATGTTCAGGCTGAACCAGCTGGCCCGCCGCATGTTGCGCGCCACACGCTTGAGCAGCGTCACCGGACGCTTCTACTCCAGCGCGGTTGAGATCAGCCTGGCGCTGGCTGTCGCGGCGGTGCTGACATTGGGAGCCTACTTGCTTCACAGCGGTCAGATGAGCCTGGGAACGATCTATGTCACGTATTACTATACCACCTTACTCACGCAGAGTATGTACGCCATCACCTATCAGATCAACCAGTTGCAAAGCGCAACGGCCAGTATCCAGCGTATTACCGAGCTTTATCATACGCCTAACGCCATCGTCGATGGTCCTGGTGGTGCGCTGCCAGCAGGGCCGCTTCCGGTGAGGTTCGATGACGCTTCCTTTGGTTACACACCGGAAAAAACCGTGCTACAAGATATCGCTTTTGAGCTGCATGCCGGGAAAACGTTGGGATTGCTTGGAAGGACAGGCAGTGGAAAAACGACGCTGACTCGTTTGCTCTACAGAGCCTATGATGTACAGCGAGGATCTATCCAGATCGGCGGCATCGACGTCCGGCAGACGGCCCTTAGCGAGCTGCGTAGCCGTATTGGTGTCGTGACACAGGATGTGCAGCTTTTTCACGCGAGTATCCGCGACAACCTGACCTTTTTTGACGCGGGCATTTCTGACGAGCGCCTGGAGAGAGTGATCTCGGATCTCAATCTCACGCAGTGGTTTGCATCTTTACCCGATGGGCTTGACACGATCATCTCTGGAGGTGGAATAGCCCTCTCATCGGGAGAGGCGCAATTGCTGGCGTTCGCCCGTGTCTTCTTACAAAATCCAGATATTGTAATCCTTGACGAAGCATCTTCGCGTCTTGATCCGGTAACCGAGAAACTGATCGGGGATGCTGTTTCTCGATTGCTCGCGGGCCGGACGGGCATAGTGATAGCGCACCATCTTGAAACAGTGCAACTTGTCGATGAAATTCTGATCCTTGAGGATGGGCGTATCCGTGAGCATGGCGACCGAAGTCAGCTAGCGACAGATCCCACATCGCGTTTCTCGCAGCTTTTGAAAACAGGGCTGGCGGAGGTCATGTCATGAGCGCACGCAAAGCATTCTGGCAGATCATCACATTTTCTCCCTGGCTTTATGTACTCAACGTCATTTTGCAGCTATTCCGTAGCCTGTTTCTGCTTTTGCCTGGATTAATCGTATTCGCAATTTTTAATGTAATCACCGCCAACAAGCCTGTTGGCTGGGATCTCTGGACGTTGGGGGCGCTGCTAGTGGGAGCATCCGTGGCTCGTGTTACGGCGATGCTTTGCAGCACAGCGATGGACGCGACGTGTCTTGAGTATGGAAACACATTGATCCGGCGAAACGTTTTTGGGCAGTTAATTGCCAGGCTGGGAGCCCAGGCGCTCCCCTACCCGGCAGGCGAGCTGATTAACCGCTTCAGCACTGATATC
>JAFMRP010000501.1 GCA_017354095.1 Ktedonobacteraceae bacterium | reverse complement strand
TGTAGTCCATGATACCACGGAGTTCCACCGGCCACCCGCAAGGGATGGCCTTACATTTCCAGTGTGCATAGTTCGTCGCAGAGGGGCCTTTCACGTGCTAGCTCAGACTTATTCGCCCAGGTAGGCGGCGCGGATAGTCGCGCTATTGAGCAGATCGTTGGCGGGGCCACTCTGGGCGATATGGCCATTTTCGAGGATGTAGCCCCGGTGGGCACGCTCCAGTGCGATCTGCACATCTTGCTCGACCAGCAGGAAACCAAGCTGTTCGCGGCGATGAATGTCATCGATGGCAGCCAGCAGATCATCTACGACATTGGGAGCCAGGCCGAGCGAGAGTTCGTCGATGATCAGTAGTTCCGGGCGCGACATCAGCCCGCGCGCGATAGCGCACATCTGCTGTTCCCCGCCAGAGAGCGAACCGGCGAACTGGCGTCTCCTCTCGCGCAGGCGTGGTAGGAGCGTGAAGGCGTGGTCGAGGTCGTTCTCGATGGCCTTCTTTGAGCCGGCGCGTCGTGTGTAGGCCCCCATCCTTAGATTCTCCTCGACCGTCAGACCGGGAAAGAGGCGGCGGCCCTGTGGCACGTGCGACATACCCAGCCTCACGATGCGTTCCGCGCGATAACGTGTGATGTCGAGTCCGGCGAAAGTGATGGACCCGCTCCATGGTGTAAGCAGTCCCGAGAGCGCCGAGAGCAGAGTTGATTTGCCCGCGCCATTGGCGCCCACGATCGCCACGACCTCGCCGCGCATAACATCCAGCGAGACATCCCAGAGTACCTGCGTCTCGTCATAGCCGGTGGAGAGGTTGCGTACGACCAGCAGGGGGGTATCCTGCTGGTCCGGCTCTCTGGGGACAGTATCGACTGTAGTGACGGTTTCTCTGTTGTGAATATCATCGGTATCGTTTGACATTGTTGTTGTATCCTTCTACAGGCCCACGTCAATATTTTCGTCGTTGATATGTTTGGATTTGCGCTGGCGGGCGTAGCGCTCGCCCAGATAGGCTTCGATCACGCGGGGATCGGAGAGCACTTCTGCCGGAGTATCTTCAGCGATTTTTCGTCCGTGGTGCAGCACCAGAACGCGGTCTGAAAGGCTCATGATCGCGCGTACCACGTGCTCGATCACCAGCACAGTGATGCCTGAGCGGTTAATCTCGCGGATCAACTCCACTGCCTGCTCAATTTCGATCGGGGTCAGGCCAGCCATTACCTCGTCGAGCAGCAGCAATTGGGGATCGGTGGCCAGGGCGCGAGCCATCTCCAGGCGTTTGCGGTCGGCGACAGTCAGTTGATCGCCCTTGAAGTGAGCCTTGTGGGTCAGATTGACCTGTTCAAGCACCGCATCGGCTTTGCGCAGGGCCTGCTGGCGCGTCATTTTGTGACGTCCGAAGAACGCGCCGATCATGACATTTTCGCGCACATCCAGTCCTTTGAAGGGTTGGGTGAGCTGGAATGTACGGGCAATGCCCAGGTGATTGCGCCGGTTAGCCGGCAGGCGGCTGATCTCCAGTCCCTGGTAGAGGATCGCACCCGTGTTGGGGGTGGCGAACCCGCTAACCAGGTTGACCATGGTGGACTTGCCGGCGCCATTGGGGCCGATGACGCCAAGGATCTCGCCGGGGCGCAGCGAGAGGCTAAGATTATCAACGGCCACCAGACCGCCGAAGCGCCGTGTCACATTGACCAGCTTGAGCAGTGGTGGCTGCTGTTCTTGTGTGGTGGCGTTAGATTCCGTTGGCTGTAATGAAGCGTCGGACACGTCGTAATCCCTCCGTAAAGACGTTGGCGCGGATCGTGCCGCGGATATATTCCAGGACCAGGCGACCAATGCCCTGCACCAGGCGGATAAAGCCCTGGGGCAGGAAAATGGTTACCAGCGTGATTGAGAGGCCCAGCAGCGTATCGTGCATACTGGTGCTGCTAATCTGGAACATGTATGAGACAGATTCAAAGGCGATGGCACCCAGCATTGGGCCGAGAATGGTGCCGGTGCCTCCCAGGAAGCTGAGCAGGACCATCTCTACTGAGAAGCTCACATTGAAGACGAAAGGGGGTTCGATGCCGAATGACCAGTAGGCGTAGAGGCCGCCTGCCAGCGCGGTGGGAATAGAGCTCAGCACATAAGCGGCGACTTTATAGCGATAGGTGGGGATACCCAGGGATTCCGCGGCCTGTTCGCTTTCGCGGATGGCAACCAGGGCGTAGCCGAAGCGGCCGAGAGTTAGCCAGGTAGTGATGAGCAGGCAGAGTAGTGAGAGGCCCAGGAAGGCGTAGTAGAAGCCGACGTAGGCTTCCAGGCCTGGCAGGGGGAGTGACATCAGACCGCCGCTGCCGCCAACGTTGCGTACGGTGACGATTTCGCGCAGCGCCTCCGCGGTGCCCAGCGTGGCGATGGCGAAGTAGTGTCCTTTGAGGCGCAGCACGGGCAGGCCCATCAAAAAAGCGAAGAGGCCCGCGACCAGCGCCCCTGCCAGCAGGCCGAGCCAGAACGGAACGTTCGCTATGAGCAGCAGGCCGGTAGTATATGCGCCCAGGCCGAAGAAGGCGACATTGCCGAAAGCGGAGTAACCGGTAAAACCGCCGACGAAGTTCCAGCTTTGCGCCAGGACCATAAACATCACGATCAGTGTCCAGTTGTGCAGCGTGGAGGCATCGCCGAACACCGGGATGGTAGCGAGCACACCGAGCAGCGCCAGGCCGGTCAGTAGTGACCAGAGCCAGGTGGGGGAGCTGCTCTTGCTTGCAACGGGCATTTCTGATACGGGAGCCGTGTTGGTGTCGGTATCATGTATCATGATGGAGCTTCTCCTGTAGCTTAGCTGTAGAACTGCTTGCCCAGCAGGCCGGTGGGCCGGAGGATCAGGACCAGGACCAGGACCGCGAAGGCGATGGCGTTATCGTAGCCGGGGCCAACGCCTGGAATGAGTGGTACTACCGTCTCTGCCAGCCCGAAGACCATCCCGCCCGCGACCACGCCCCAGGGAGTGCCCAGCCCGCCCAGCACGACAATCGTGAAGGCACGCAGGGTGAAGGCGCTGCCGATGGAGGGGGAGAATGTGTATAGTTCGGCCAGCATGGCGCCCGCTGCGCCTGCCAGGGCGGCTCCCAGCGCGAAAGTCAGGGCATAGATGGCGCGGATGTCGATGCCCATCAGGCGGGCCGCATCGCGGTCCATGCCAGTGGCCAGGATAGCGTTGCCGGTGCGAGTGCGCGACAGGAAATAGCTCAGCGCGGCTGTGAGTAGAATGGCGACGATGGCTGCCAGGGTGCGATCGAGGGCGATGTGTGTGCTGCCGATATTCAGGCCGATGTTGGCGTAGGAGGTGTTGATAGAGCGCTGGTCGGATGTGAAAATCTGCTGGACCAGGTCGGCGATGAGCAGGTTGAGGCCAAAGGTAAAGAGAAATGTGACCAGCTGTGGAGCGCGGATGACGCGGTTGATCGCGACATATTGCAAGATCCAGCCAAGGAGGAACAGTGCGAGCATGGAAAAGATAATGCCGATGAACGGGTCAATGTGGAACTGGGTATAGAGCGTGAAGGCGACGTAGGCGCCAACCAGGATAAAGGCGCCATGTGCCAGGTTCACTATATTCATGATGCCCCAGACCAGGGAGAAGCCCAGGGCGATAGCTGCGTAGAGGCTTCCCAGCAGCAGCCAGTTTACAAGTATCTGTACCAGGTCCATGCAGGGTGATCCTTTTTTACTAACCTGGGCACAGTAGGAGACTGTGCCCAGTGGGCCTATGGCCATCCATCCATATGTGTTCACTGATACTCGCTTCTCGCCGCCTGCGGCGGCTCGCGAGAGGGGAAGGATCTCGGGGGCACCCCTCTTGTCCAGCTCGCCAACGCTGCTGTCGCAGCTAGCGCTACGCGCTCAGGCGAGCTGCAAGGCAGCCCCCGAACCCCAGTCAGGGGGCTGTGCCCCCTGCACCCCGCATCAGTACACGCGTATGGGGCTGGCCCGACGGTCATGCCTTGATGGGCCGTGTTAGCGGTCCCCGAAAGCGGGCGTGGGGTACTGTAGTTTGGCGTTGGCGACATCATTGGGATAGACGGTTGCGACCGCGCCATTCTGGATCTGGATGGTGTTCATCGGCTTGAAGGTGTTGGCGCCAGTTGAGTCGAATTTGAGGCGACCGTAGAAGGTCATGATGTCGAGAGCGGCCAGGGCGTCGCGTACTTTTTGTGGGTCGATCGAGTTGGCCTGCTGGATGGCGAACTGGAAGGCCAAGCCGGCGGCACTTGATTCGGCTGACTGGTACGACGGTTCGTGGCCATATTCGGTTTTGTAGAGCTGTTGATAATTGCTTGCGGTTTTGAAGACATCAACGCCGTTGTATTTCACCTGGGCCGTCCATTGTGAGCTGCCGAGCACATAGTTGGCGTCCTTACCCAGCGCGGTGATGAAGTCGGGTGTGGCAGGGCCAACCGTGAAGGCGTAGAGTTTGGCGTTGATATTCAATTGTTTGCTTTCTTTCATGGTGGTGACTGCCTCGTTCGCGTGGCCGGAGCCGATAATCATGTCTGGAACGCTATTGCCCGGGCCGGAGGCTTTGAGGCTGGTCAGCACGCTGGTCAGGTCGGTAGTGTTGGAGGGGTATTGCTGGTAGTAGACCACGGGCAGGTTGTGGCTGGTGGCGAAGTCTTTCGCAGCTTCGGCTACTTCCTTTGAGAAGGAGTCGTCGGCGGAGATGATAGCGACATTTTTAGGTGGAGTGGGCAGGGCCAGGGCTGCCTCCAGCATGACTTTGGCGTATTCGGAGGCAGGGCTGAGCACGCCGAAGATGTATTTGAAGCCTTTGGAGAAGATGGCTTTA
>JAFMRP010000500.1 GCA_017354095.1 Ktedonobacteraceae bacterium | reverse complement strand
CTGCTGCCCAATGGCCGGCTCATGCCCCTCTCCGACTTTTTCGACGGCTCCCTGAGCATCAAAGACGTTATCCGCGAACTGATCCAGTCCGAAGAGCCAGGGCACCGCCTGAGCGACGAAGAGATCGCGCGCATCCTGACCGCGCGCGGCATTCCCATGGCCCGGCGCACCGTCACCAAATACCGCGAGGAAATGGGCATCGGCTCCTCCCGCGAACGCTAAACCCAACCGCCGCACACCCGACCCGAACAAAACTGTTCTAGAGGAGAATAATGACACCAGCACCGACCCGGCAACCACACGCAGCACGGCCCAACGGTCGCTACGAGCCCTTCTATCGGCTCATGGGCCACGAGCACCGTCTTCTTTGCTCATACATGCCCGCCTCCGATCAGGCCGAAACCTACGCTGCGCTGCTGCTGGGTCGTCTTGCCTTCATCTACTTCCTGCAGCAACAGGGCTTCCTCGCCAGCAACACCCGCTACCTGCAAGACCAGCTGTCAGCCTGCCAGGAAACCGGCAGCCCCTTCCTCCGCTTCCTCCTTCAGCTCATGCGCCGCCTCTCTTGCCAGCACACTACCCTGTGCGACCGCGTTCCCAAACTGCATCCAGCCCTCTTCACCGAACATCCCCTCGATCACTCCAGCATTCCTGACGAACCCTTCGCCCGCATCCTCCAGCACTTCGAAAACCACTCCTGGCACCTCACCGAACCACTCATCTCCCCCCAGGGACATGTAGGGCCACCCCTTGCGGGTGGCCGGGGGGACGTGGCCTCCCAACCATCCATCTACCCTGACATCCTGGAATACAGCTTCACACGCTTCATCAACCAGAAACAAATGGGAGCCTACTACACTGGCGAAGACATCACCACCTATATCAGCCAGCACGCCATCCTCGCCCACCTCTTCGAGGCCCTGCAACAGCGCTTCGACTGTTCAGCGATCATCCAGAACCTGCTCTCAGCAGCGCCAGAACGCTACCTCCCTCCGGCCCTGCTCTCCCCGCATCGCCTGCCCGGTGAAAGCGAGCGCGAACAGCAGGCACGACGAGAACGCTGCTCGGAAATCTACGCCCGCATGCGCTCCGGCCAGATCTCATCCCCCCATCACTTCATTACCTGCAACCTGGATAGCCAGCGCTGCGCCCTCGATCTGCTTGCCCGTTGCGACAACAGCTCGCTCCTGCGCGCCTTCTACGAAACACTCAGCCAGGTCAGCATCCTGGACCCCACTTGCGGCTCTGGTGTCTTCCTCTTCGCCGCCCTGACCATCCTCGAAGCACTCTATACCGCCTGTCTCGCACACATGCACAGGACTCTCAGCCAGCCACAGAGCCTGCACCACAGCACATCTCAAGACCTGGCATTCTTCCGTGCTACCCTGGAGCAGGTTACCACCTACCCCAATCCCGGCTTCTTTATCCTGCGTACCATTATCAGCCACAACCTGTACGGTGTGGATATCATGCGCGAGGCCATCGAAACCTGTAAACTGCGCCTGCTGCTGAGACTGATGGCCCGCCTGGAACAACCACAGGACCTCTCCTGGCTGCCTCGTACTCCCATGAACCTGTACCCGGGCAACGCGCTGGTCGGCTTTATCAACCCGCCACACCAGCCGGAAATCACCGAGCAGTTCCTCAACCGCGAACAGGCGCGACAGGCGGGCCTCGATCCCGCCAACACTGCCGCCCTGCGGCACTGGCAGGCCAGTCACCAGCCCCTTCACTGGTGCTTAACATTCAAGACTATCATGGAGCGCGGTGGCTTCGATGTCATCATCGGCAACCCGCCCTATGTCGAGTACAGCAAGGCCCGCCAGTACTACAGCGTTCCGGGCCGCGAATGTGGCAACCTTTACGCGGCGGTTATCGAACGCTCGCTGGCATTATGCCGCGAAAATGCCAGCTATCTTGGCCTGATTGTGCCACTCAGCCTCTGCGGGGGCGAACGCTTCGCTCGCCTCCGTGCGGCCATTCGCCGGCAAACCTCGCACCTCTGGCTGGCCAACTTCGACATCTTCCCCTGCCGCCTGTTCGATGGGGCCTTCCAGCGCCTCTCCATCCTTCTGGTACGTCACAGTACACAATCGCCCTGCGCGGTCAGCGTTACTGGTATCAAACGCTGGCATGCCAGGGAACGCCCTCACCTCATCGACCTGGTCTCCTATACCCCCGCGTGCTGCGATATCAATCCGGGCGTCTTCCCCAAACTGGCCAGCCCCATCCAGGAGCACATTCTACGCAAGGTCACGCGCCGGGCCGCCTCTGGCTGCATCGGCCAGTCGCTCCATGATCAGCCAACACCCCACTTTGTCTATTATCAGGAGGCTACAAACTACTGGCTGAAGGCAACCTGCCGCGTCCCCTACTACCGTAAAAATGGAGTTGTCATGCCGCCATCCCATGGCCGCTTCCTCTACCTTGAGGATGAGCGGACGGCCAGTACCATCATGGCCCTTATGAACAGCTCGCTCTTCTACATCTGGTTCGCCACCTTCTCTGACGGCTTCCATCTCTCTCACGCACTGGTCAAAGATTTCCCGCTCAACAATCAGCTCTATGCCCTGCCTGAGCTTCCTGGTCTCGCTCAACAACTGCAAGCCGACATCCAGCGCAACGCCACGCTCAGCACCCGCAACACCAGGGCTGAGCCAGGAATCAATAAAACACAGCACCGCATCGAACTGGAGGAGTTTCGTATGAGCCTCTCCAAACCCCTGCTCGACGCGATTGACCGTGTCCTGGCCGATCACTATGGCCTGACCGAACAAGAGCTCGATTTCGTTATTCACTACGACATCAAATATCGCATGGGGTTGAGATGAAACGCACCTCCATTGAACAACTGACCAGGCAATTCTACGAGCGTTTCAAACGTGAGCACACCACTTTCCTCTCTCTCATCCAGGGCATTGCCTCTGAGACAGAGCGCTCCTGGTATGCCTCCCTGTTGCTCAGCCGCCTGCTGTTTCTCTACTTTCTGCAGCATCGCGGCGCGCTCGCTGGTGACCACAATTACCTCGCCCACCGGCTCAGCGAGATGCATGGCGGCTTCTATCGCGGCTTCCTGTTGCGCCTCTTTCACGAAGGTCTCAGTAGCGCCACACGCTCAGCAGGGCTACAAACCCTGCTGGGTCCGGTCCCCTATCTGGATGGCGATTTCTTTACTGAGCACGCCATCGAACGAGATAACCCCTCTCTCCATATCCCGGACGAAGCATTTGAACGCCTCTTCCGCTTTCTTGACGCCTATCACTGGCACCTGGATGAGCACGTTCCCCGGCACAACAACGTTATCACACCCGGCATTCTGGGCTACATCCTCGAAGAATATATCAATCAGCAGCACATGGGCGCGTATTATACCAAAGAGGATGTCACAGGCTATATCGCGACTCAGACCATCATTCCAGCGCTCTTCGATGCGGTAGAGCGCCGCCAGCCCCAGGCACTGTCTACCTGGCAACAGCTGCGTGCGACCCCTGAACGCTATCTCCACGCGACAATACGCAGCCTACAGCCCCTTTCAGGCGAAAGCCACGAGGAGCATGTCGCTCGCCAGGCCCGGGCCGCCTCCCTGCGCGCGGCCATCAGTTCCGGCCAGGTCCAGACCATCGACGATATGATCACCTGTAACCTGGATACGCTGCGTTTCGCCTGCGACACCATCCAGACCATCACCGAGCCAGAGCTGCTGCGCGCTTTCTACAGCAGCCTGCGCCACCTGACCATCCTCGATCCCACCTGTGGCTCAGGAGCCTTCCTCTTCGCCGCTTTCAACGTGCTCGAACCCCTCTACACGGCCTGCCTTGAGCGCATGTGCGCGCTGTCCCCTGCTGCCTTCGCTGCTGAACTGAACGAGCTGCACCGGCACCCCAATCCGCGCTATTTTATCGCCAGGTCTATTATCAGCCGCAATCTCTACGGTGTAGACCTGATGCCCGAAGCTATCGAGATCTGCAAGTTGCGCCTCTTCCTCGCGCTCATGGCTCGCGTAGAAAGCAGTGAAGCGATCGGACCTCTGCCCGATGTCGCCCGCCATTTGCGCGTGGGCAATACCCTGGTCGGCTTCGTAGCCTCACCGCTGCGGGTGAACGGCTCCGGCCAGCCCCGGAGCCGTGAGGCGCTGGATCATCTACTCGCGCGTGACTATGGCATTGATCCGCAGGACCACGCCGCACTGCGACAATGGCAAACCAGCCACCAGCCCTTCCACTGGTGCCTTGAGTTCGCGGATATCCAGGTACGAGGTGGTTTTGACGTCATTCTCGGCAATCCCCCCTATGTCGAGTACAGCCCGAAGCAGTTCGCGTACAGCCTGCGCGGCTTTGACACGCTCGCCTGCGCTAACCTCTATCCCTGCATCATCGAGCGCAGCAGCCATCTGCTTGCCTCCGGAGGCAGACATGGCATGATCCTGCCCCTGGCAGCCTTCGCTACGCGCAATATGACTCCCCTGCTGGAAGGCTTTCGCCGCTGGTTCCCCTGTAGCTGGCTCTCGTTCTACCACTTTCGCCCCTCCATGCTCTTCTCAGGCAGCAAAGTGGCCAGCATTCCCACTGCCATCTATCTCGCCAAAAATAGTGGGCTGCAGCAGCGCTACAGCACTCATCTGAATAAGTGGCCCACAGAGCAGCGCCAGGGCCTCTTCGAGCGCCTGACCTACTGCGCGGTGACAACTCCGCCAGATCCCGCCAATCGACACTACTACCCCAAATTTGGACAGGCCGGCGAAAACGCTATTATGGGCAAACTGCTGCGCCATCAACCGGTCAGCGGCTACCTGGCCAGCAGGCCTAACCAGAATACGATGTTCTACCGTTCTGCCGG
>JAFMRP010000499.1 GCA_017354095.1 Ktedonobacteraceae bacterium | reverse complement strand
CTCCGCCTGAGGCGAGTGCCTGCCCATCGGGTGACCAGGTTACGGTTAGCACCGGGGCTGTGTGTTTACGCTGCACCTGAATAAGATCGCCGCTTTGCGCGTTCCAGACCTGCACCGTTCGATCCTCCGAGGCTGAAGCGATATACTGGCTATCGGGAGACCAGGTTATGTCGTGAGCTGTTTTGCTATGTCCTTCGTAGGTCAGGAGCAGAGAGCCGCTAAGCGGGTCCCAGATCTGCACGGTGCCGTCATTTCCTGCTGAGGCTACGCGTTGACCGTCGGGCGACCAGGCGATGCTGCGCAGCCCGCCAGAATGTCCGCGGTATACGGTGCGTATCCCAGGGCCTCTATCCCATAAGGTGGCATCATAGATACAGGCTGTGCCGTCCAGTCCGGTCGAGGCGGAGGCGAGATAGGTGCCATCAGGTGACCAGGCCAGTTTATGGACTGCGTTTTTATGTTCGTCTAGCTCGATAATAAATCTGCCTGTTCGGGCATCCCATACATGGATGATATTCTCGCTGGCCGAGGCGATGAGTTCTCCATCGGGCGACCAGGCTAATTTTGTAACGTGATCATGGTGCCCCTCGTATGAGAATATAGTCTGACCTGTTTGTACTGACCAGATCAAGACATCTTTGGCGTCGCCCGCGGAGGCGATGCAGTAGCCGTCGGGCGACCAGGAGATGGCGTGGATACGTCCCGTGCCCCAGATATTGCGATTATGGTGCAATATTCTGATGGTGTCTCTGGTAACCAGGTTGAGTATGTGTAGAGAGTTATCGAAGCTGGCTGTGGCAATCTCATACCTTTTTGGTGACCAGGCGATTGAAGAGACAATGCTCCGATGGGCACTGTATTTGAACAGGATCGCCGCGTTCTGAGGGGGAGGTATGGCAGAGGCGCTCCGTGCTGACCTGGGCCGCGGCGATGGTGTGGGCTGGATGGCTGGTGTGGCCTGTTGAAGCGTGCCAGGTTGGAGAAAGCGCCCTGCCGGCTGCGTGGCTGCCAGGCTTTGCAACTCCTGTCTGACCTGGAGTATGCTGGCCGGTCGCAGCATAGCATTGACCTGTAGCATCTTATCGAGCAAAGCCTGCAGGGATGCGTAGCCGGCTGGTAGGGGAGCGAAGACGAAAGGCGTCGTTGAGGGGTCATTTCCGGTGAGCATCTGGTGCAGCATCGCGCCCAGGCTGTAGATGTCGGTTTGTGGCGTTGTCTGCGCCTTGCCGTATTGCTCGGGAGCGGCGTAGCCCGGTGAGCCGAGGGCGGCTGTGTCTTTGGCCTGGCCCGGCTTAAAGAGGCGCGCGATACCAAAGTCGAGCAGATAGAGATGGCCGCTGGGGGCGCGCATCACGTTGGCTGGCTTGAGATCGCGGAAAATGACTGGTGGCTGGCGTGTGTGCAGATAGTTGAGCACATCGCAGATCTGCAGCGCGATGGCCAGTGCCTCCTGGATGGGCAGCTGGTTGCCTGGTGTGTGTTCCAGGTAATCTTCCAGCGTCTCGCCTTCGATGAAATCCATCACCAGGTACCAGCGTCCCTGTTCGTTGAAGTGGTCGTAGATGCGCGGCAGGTTGTGATGCATCAGGCCTGCCAGCAAGAGCGCCTCGCGTTTGAATGCCTGTGTGGCCTCGGCGGCTTCCTGCTGATTCAGGCCACGCTGGTTCATCTCTTTAATTGCTACAACGCGGTTGCCCAGTTCGCTATCCTCGGCCTGATAGACTGCTCCCATGCCTCCCTGGCCGAGCAGCCTGGTGATGCGGTAGCGCTGGCGGAGCAGGGATTGTGGTGATGTGGCGTTCTGTGGCGCGTGTAGCTGCTGCTGGCAGGCAAAGCATGCTGTGTCTTGCGAGCTATTTGCCGCGCCGCAGTTTGAGCAGAAAACGGGTGATGAAAGTGACATAGGTTTTCTTGTGACTTTCGTGAATAGTTGTAGCTAAATGTGTCTGTACACTAATATATTAGGTTATCTGTTGTCAAGCGTTCTAATCTCTGAAAGAGAGTGATGGGGGAATCTGGAGCGTAGGGAAGAGGGGTACACTGGAAGTAGGAAACTATGGGGTGTCAAAAGTGGGTGTTAAAGACCACACTATCTACACATAAGTCCTGTCTTGAAGTAGCACCGTAATAGGATACATGATAAAATAATCCTATGTCATGCAGGGCAAGCCGGGTGCCTGTAACCGGGAGTGCCTGAGTTGTTTTTGTGAGGGGAATGCTGCAATGGCCAAAAAGATCTTAATTATGGATGATGACCCAACCATTGCTGATCTACTGACCGAGGCATTGGCGGACGAGGGTTATGAAACGCATATGACGACGCAGAGCCTGCGCTTCTACGATGCGTTGCACGAACATCAGCCGGATCTTGTCTTGCTCGACCTGATGATGCCGTACCTCGATGGCCGCGATGAACTCAAACTTATGGCAATGGGCGTCGGCCCTCAGATCCCTGTGATCGTTGTAACGGCCTTCCTGGAAGCCGGGAAGGAGGAGCGCGAATTACGTGAGGGGGGCGTTGTTCATATTGTTTACAAACCTTTTGATCTGGAAAAACTGGTTGCGCTGGTCAAACAGACCATTGGAGAACCATAATATCGGTAGGGAAGGATTATACCGTACATGAGTGCCACCACACCGGTTGCGCGCGTTGCACTAGATGCTATGGGGGGTGACAGGGCTCCTGGCGAGATTGTGCTGGGAGCAGTGCAGGCCGCCCGTGAGTATCAGATGGGTGTCTGTCTTGTAGGGCGCGAAGAGGTTATTCGCGCCGAACTGGCCAAACATGATACCAGCGGTCTGGATCTGCCCATCGTGCATGCTGACGAGGTCATCGAGATGGACGAGCACCCGGCCAATGCGGTGCGCCGCAAGAAAAACTCCTCGATGATTCGTGCCCTGGAACTGGTACGAGAAGGCGAGGCGCTTGGCGCAGTCTCTGCGGGCAATAGCGGCGCGATGATGGCGGCCTCGCTTTTCACGTTGAAACGTATTCCCGGCGTTGATCGGCCTGCTCTGGGAGGCATCTTTCCGACTCAGAAAGGTGCCAGCCTGGTGATCGATATGGGTGCGAATACCGATTGTAAGCCGGAGTATTTACTGCAATTCGCGCTCATGGGTTCCATCTATATGGAGCGTATTTTTCGCATTGATGCTCCGCGTGTTAGCCTGCTGGCCAATGGCGAAGAGGAGAGCAAAGGGAATCAGCAGGTTGTCGAGGCGCACCAGCTGCTCAAGCAGAGTGCCGCGACACTGGATATGAATTTTATTGGCAATGTCGAGGGACGCGATATCCCTGCCGGTCAGGCCGATGTGGTGGTGTGTGATGGCTTCGTTGGCAACGTTGTGCTCAAGCTTAGTGAGGGCCTGGCCGAGGCGCTGATAGAGTTGATGCGTGAGCAGATGATGGCAACCCTGCCCAGCAAACTGGCGGCGGCCGTGCTCAAGCCGCGTCTGCGGGAGGCCTTCCGGCGGCTTGATTACGCCGAATATGGGGGTGTGCCCTTGCTTGGCGTCAACGGTTCGGCGATCGTCTCTCATGGGCGTTCGAACGCTAAAGCGATTAAGAATGCCCTGCGTGTTGCTCGCCAGACCGCCGAAACGGGCGTGGCTCAAGCGATTGCTGAGGGCCTTGCCAGGCTGAACCAGGACAAGCGGCAGGCTGAGGTTTGAATATAAAAGGATGCCAATCCATCAGGTAATGGACTGGCATCTATTTTTTCTGCACCCTGTGCAGAAGGATTATCTATTAGCTCCGTGAACGCTTCTGGCGCTTGGCGGCACCACCCATCTTACCAATACGACTGTAGAAGTCCGGGTCCTGACGCGACTTCGTGGTATTGCCGCCTTTTTTCCCCATCTGCGAGAAGTGTTCCGAGCCGTACTTACTGACATTGGCCTGGCCGCCCTTCTGCGCGATGGTGCGGTAATACTCGCTACCGCGCTTCTCCTTCAGCGCTGTTCCTCCTTTTTTTCCAATACGCCGGTAATAGTCTTCACCGTATTTGTCACGAACCGTGCTACCACCTTTGCGGCCCGCTTCCGATGTCGACATGGGTGTGGGTTTTCCTTCTTCTTCAAGCAACATAGCTTAACCCCTTTCCACGGTCAAATCCCCAGGCTGAATTGTTGGCGCTTATAAACAACTATCAAGGTATTCCACAGGTTCTCTTGTGTACATCTCTATCTGTAATCGTGAACTTCTAAAAGAGGTCCTTTTCGATCAAGAGGCCTGTGCTTCTAGTATAATGTAGAGATTCATATGTTGTCAATAAAGCGATCGATCGATTAATAGACTGTATAGAGTTTATAGCGGTTATATTACTATTTTTTCATAATACTTTTTTAGGGATGAATTTATGTGATATCTCGCCACCTGCGGTGGCTCGCAGGGGGAGAGGAAAAGCGGGGACACCCCGCACCCCGGCAGGGGGCACAGCCCCCTACACCCCCGTGAGCGTTTGCCTCAGCACTATTTTCGCCGCCTCAGGCGGCTGGTGGAAGGAGGAAAAGCGGAGACATCCCGCGCCCCGGTAGGAGGCTGCACCCCCTGCACCTCTGTGAGCGTTTACATAAGCACTCTCTTTGCCGCTGCGGCGGCTGGTGGGGAGGAGGAAAAGCGAGGACACCCCGCGCCCCGGCAGGAGGCTGCGCCCCCTGCTTGGGTGGGCTTGATGCTTCATATCGGCGTAGGGATGGGATAAACAATAAGACAATGAGGGTATCTGGACAAATCCTTGGGCAGCGCCTATACTTACAAGTGTGCGTATGTGTCAATACTATTCAGGGAGTATTTGCTGCATGAACAACGCAAGAAGGGGAATGTTGCAATTGCGGGC
>JAFMRP010000498.1 GCA_017354095.1 Ktedonobacteraceae bacterium | reverse complement strand
TGGTGCGAGCAGCTGGTGCCGCATGTCCTGCTTAATGCCGCGCAGTGTGAGGAGGAGGGGGTCGCTTTACCTGAGGCAGCGTCATTGTGGCACCGTACAGCGACTTACTTACAGACCCGTGCGCAGTACGAGCAAGCAGAGCCGCTCTATCAGCACGCCGTGCGTCTACGGGAGCAGGTATTGGGTCCTGAGCATCCCGAGGTAGCTAAACCACTCAACGGTCTGGCAATCCTGTACGAAACGCAGGGCAGGCATGTCGAGGCTGAACGCTTATATCAGCGCGCCCTACATATATGGGAGCAGGCATCAGGGCCTGAACACCCCGAATTAGCTTACCCTCTCAATGGCCTGGCAATCGTATATATAGAGCAGGACCGGTTCGCAGAGGCCGAACCGCTTTTACAACGCGTCCTGGATATGCGGGAGCAGGAACTGGGGCCTGAGCATCCTGAGGTGGCTTATCCACTCAACAATCTTGCGGAGACCTACAGGAGGCGGAACCGGTTCGCAGAGGCCGAGCCTTTATATCAGCGGGCATTGCATATCCGGGAGCAGACGCTGGGGTCTGAGCATCCCGAAACAGGCTATCCAATATACAATCTAGCAGAGATCTACAGGGAGCAGGGCCAGTATAAACAGGCTGAATCCTGGTATCGGCGCGCCCTGCGCATCTGGGAGCAAGTGTTGGGCATCGAGCATCCTCTGGTAGCCCACCCACTTAATGGCCTGGCACAGATCTACAGGAAGCAGGAACGGCATGCAGAGGCCGAACCGCTTGCTCTGCGGGCTCTGACCATTCGCGAGCGGGCATTAGGGGATGAGCACCCTGACACGGCTGAGAGTCTTAGCACGCTTTCAACCATTTACCAGGAGCAGGGAAGGTACGAAGAGGCAGAGCCACTCATGCGGCGCGCGCTGACGATCCAGGAGCGTGTTTTGAGGGCGGAGCATCCGAAACTGCTTGGCCTCTTAGAGTGCTATGCGGATCTTCTCAAGAAGCTGGGTAGAGAGGAAGAAGCGGCGGGGTATGAAGCGCGAGCCCGGGCGACCCGGTAGAGAGGTTTTGATAGCGTAGCCCACACAATGCGCCACGAGGTTAACAATCTCGCGGCGCAATCTGTGAGATGAAACAGCGCTAGCGGTTCTCTATCTGAATCTTGACAACCTCTGGTTTGCTCGTCAGCTTGCGATCATCTACCACCACTGTTAGCGTGAAGCTATCCTCGCGCTCTTGTTCGAATGCACGGGGGTTGGCGATCGTGATCTCTCCTGTGCCGGGGTCGATTACGAACCTGCCCACTCCTGTGCCGCCCGTGATCTGCCAGTTTCCGAGCTGGTCGCCATCGGCGTCGGTTGCTCGCACCCTGCCGACCATGTGAGTTCCCTGGCGGCGCACTGTCAGGCGCTGGCCGGGTTCTACCACCGGGCGGTGGTTATCGAAGTGTCTTGACGTCAACTGCATGAACGTTGGCCAATCAGGGATGGGAGTGTGGCCCTCATGATGGCGCCGCCAGCCGACGGTACCGTCGATGAACGCAACGTCGATGGGAGGAGTGCCGCCGATTGACTCGCCAGGCCCGGATGTGAATGTGATTCCTTGCGGGATGATCTGTCCCGGCCAGCCAAGGAGGTTCCATACCTCAGACGAGACGGCGCCAGCCAGATACATACCACGAGGGTCCGTCCACGCATCGCCGAAGCCTGGTGGAATGTCAGTCCCGCCATTGGTCAGGATAACGCGTGGTGCAACGAGCGACATTACCGAATGCACATCTACCGGAAGATTGGCGACCTTGCGAGGCCAGTACTGTCCAGGATGTAGTTCGCCGGCGAAGCGCATGATGTTGCCAGCCACCCAGTGATACTCTGTGTCCGCTCCGCAGACAAGTTCGAGATTCTCGCCCCAGGCACGTCGCATCCACGACGTTCCCAGTTCGCCAGCCGAGCTGGGGAAGGCAGCGCCGATCCGCTCATCGTAGGCAGCTGCTACCAGTGTCGCCTTGCCAAAGCGCGAGTGTCCCTGGACGCCGATTCTCGTCGCATCTACATCGGGATCGGTCTCGAAATAGTCGATCAGCCGGCTGATTCCCCAACTCCACGCCGCCAGCGCACCCCAGTCGAGCGGGCGCCTCCACTGTCCATGATTGATCAGCCCGACGATGTAGCTTGACAGATTAGCGCCGCCGCTATCTGGCTGCAAGAGTGGCCAGTTGAACGCGCAGACGCCATACCCATATGGTGCCGTGAACTGCCACTCGCTGTTGGAGCCGCCAAAGACGATGATGACCGGCACCGGCTGGCCCGCTTTGTCGAGCGGCGTGCGCAGTTTGCCCTGAATCGTAGGCACGTTTCTGATCTGTGGATAGCTGGAGATATCGATGGCGCCAGTGATGATTTGTTCTTTGTATGCAACCCCATTGGCAGTTCCGGTCACCACCGGCCCGACGGACCACGTGATGTCCGGCCAGCGACTGCGGTCCGGGATACGACCGTACAGGTTGTCCTGCACATCGCGCAGGATCTCGGGACGTCGCTTCGTCCACCAATCCTCGGGAGTGCGGACCGGTCTGCCATCCTTCATTTTGAGCAGCTCGATGTCCGTGTAGCGGGGATGCGAGAACGGGCCGTAGTCGCCAAATGGAGCGACCGCGCCGCCAGCCAGGCCAGCATCGCTGTCGTAGGTGATCCACTGGCCGAAGCTAGCCCGCGTGACGGTGTGTCCCTGCGAGTCGGTCCAGTTACCTTCTGAATTGGCGGGATCGAGAGGCCACGCGTTGGGAGGACGGTTGGGATCCTCCGCCCTTGGCGGCAGTGTTGGCTGGGTGATGCCCAGCTGCCACAGCATCTGCTGGCGATCCTCTGTGGTTGTGGTGCTTGCCATCGGGAAGGGCGGGAACGGTGACTGGCGGCCTGGCGCGGCCACTGCGGAGGGGAAGTTCGTGGCCGAGACAATGGCTGGAATCGCAGCCATCCCGGCGAGGAACTGGCGCCTTGGTATCTTATCTGGCACGCCCGGCGAGGCATGCTGCTCTTCCACCTTTGTATATCCGCATATCGAACATATGGAGGTCTGAGGAATATCAGATCCGCGATCAAGCTCGAAAGAATGTTTGTTCCCACATTCAGGACATGGTTTTTCAGTACCC
This sequence comes from Ktedonobacteraceae bacterium, assembly GCA_017354095.1. Lineage (GTDB taxonomy): Bacteria > Chloroflexota > Ktedonobacteria > Ktedonobacterales > Ktedonobacteraceae > Bu33. The sequence continues at coordinate 1,693 of JAFMRP010000498.1, read as the reverse complement.
ACGATGGTCTCCCTCATCTTCGTATCACTGTGGTCCAACAGATGTCTTACAGTGACTGGCACCTGGAAAAAGAATACGTTTCGCCGCCTTAACTGCTTGCTTGATACGGTAGTCACATGATGAGATGCTTCTCGATGTCTCTGTACATCAAAATACATCAGCGCAAGAATAGTATACGTTATCCTGAACTGTTTCACAAGGTTCGTAGTCACATATATTGGACAAGGAAGCAGGAAAAATGGGGAGACCAGGTAAGGTGGGTCATTTGTGGAGAGAAGTACACAGCGACAGTTCTGGATGGATCGGGTCTGCCACATTTGTGTGCTAAACTGAATATATGAAATATCTGCGTACGTCTGATCTGGCCAGAGCTGTTGGCGTTCATTCCAATACCGTGCGGCGCTATGTGGATCGGGGCATACTGTCTCCTGTCGAGTACAGTTCGTCCGGCTACCGTCGTTTCACGAGCGCCATCTCGATTGTCTGCGCCTGGCTCGCAGGTTTATTGCAACCGAATTGGGGGAGTCATTATGAGTAATCTGGCCGGAGTACTTGCGATTTGATTGGCAAAGAAAGCGGAAGTCGCAGCTACTCATATGTAGAGGCAGACACGCATCAACGCGGGACAGTGTAAAAGGACAGATCGGTGGTGATAGCACTTCGCATTGCTGCGCCGGCCTGACGAGCGTCTTCGTGGGTCTCGCCTGAATGGAGGAAATGTGCAGGTCTCTCGCGCCGGGGTGGTCCGAAGTGATGCGGGTCGTGCCGAAGGAACCAGTGTGTTCGCTGGTTCCTTTTTTCGTATACTATCGTTTTCTTTAGACTGATTGGAGCAACGTGTCAAAAAAATGACAGTACATTTCTTATGGTGAATTTTTTTACTGTATGTTACGATATGGCCTGACTATCGCAAATATTTACAATCAAGTATGTATATTCTTTTCACAGACAAATGTTATTTATTTGCAAGAATGTGTGATTTGTCTTGATTTTTCCATTTGTTCTGGTGTACTATCGTTCATAGAGGCTTGAGAGGGCTTCTGGAGGCGCTGTAGAGCTTGCCACCCTTGAGTTCTGTGCCGAAGCCACAAGCGATACACAAGACACCACAATGTGGTCCAGGGGATGCACTGGTGACAAGCACTGGCACAAATCGCGTAGGCCTGGATACATACGCGTGGGAACTGGGAGAGGAACCCTTTTCATGGACAGACGGATCTTATTTACGGTCGAGCACAATCGGGTACTGGTTCCGGTGGGGGAGCCCTGTCCGTTTGGCTGTCGCTATTGTTATACACGAGGTGGAGAGGTTGGGCTCTCCCGGGTCAGCCCGGCGGAGATTCTCGCGCGTTTCCGGCAATTTGCCCGGCAGGCTTCTTTCGAGACGATTCAATTTGGCTATGATGGGGACCCTTTTGCTCGTCCCGAGCGTGGCCTTGCCATGCTGCAGCAATTAGGGAAGATGCGCAAGCATCTTAATTTTAGCACGAAAGCTGCGCTCGATGCGCCGACCTTGCGTGCACTCCAGCAGCTTCGCCAGCAGATGGAAGCGGTTCACACGACCTTAAGCGCACTGGTATCTGTGAGTTGTTGGGAATCGGCATCGGTAGTGGAGCCACACACCCCTTCGCCTCAGGTGCGGATGCAGACCGTGGCTAATCTCGCACGAATGGCGCTGCCAGTGTTTCTCGCG
>JAFMRP010001761.1 GCA_017354095.1 Ktedonobacteraceae bacterium | reverse complement strand
GAGGAAGCCAACTTGTGCTGGTGGGAACGTGGGGGAAGTAACGCCTCAAGCGCCTGGCGCATCGGTTTGCCTTCATCCAGGTACACGCGCAGGTAGCCCTCCGGTTCCGTCAACGCAAAGAGGCGCGCCGCGACCACACGGGTCTGATTGCGCTGGCCTGCCTGGTGCAGCGCCACCAGCAACTGGGCCAGATACGTGATAGTGATTCTGATGTTGGCCGGGCGATCCAGATGTGTATGCCAGCGTTCCAGCAGATCCAGCGCCTCTCTCCAGCGCTGCCGGGCAAAATGCACCCGGATCACAACCGGAAAAGCATAATACACCGTGTCTTCCCATGCCCCTTGAGGGAAGACGACACTCGCCGCCCAGGCGGACGCTGTCTCCAGTTGTCCCTGCGCCAGCCACCATTGTGCTCGCCTGATCGGCAGATGGTCTGAATAGGCCAGATAGCGCTCGCGCTGCACCAGTTGCTCCATCTCGTGCAGCGCTTGCTGCGCCGCGACCCCATCGCCTCTGGCCAGTTCGACCTGCAGCAGGTCATTGTATCCCCACGCGGGCAGGTCGAGGTGCTGCCAGGTGATAGAGTCTCGCACGACCGCTTGCAGCAAGTTGCGCGCCTCATCCAGGTAGTTCCACTGATACAAAATCATTGCCAGGACGATTTGAGGGTATCCCTTTAGCAAGGAATAGCCCTCGACCTGCTCGATCTGGTCAAGGGCAGCCTGGCACGCCTCATAGGCCAGGTGCAACTGTCCCGCCTCCACCGCCGCTTGCGCCAGCCATTGTCTGATCTTGATGCTTGCATAGCGGGAGGCTTTTCGGTCCACCTGTTCTTTGGCAGAGAGCAGCCGTGGTACAAGGCGCCCGCCCTCGACCCGGGCCGTGTAGTAGAGGAGGACGCTGCCCAGAAGTTGCTCCATCTGCCAGATCGCCTCCTCGTCCTGGTTAAGCGTCTCCTCGATTTCCTGCTGCATGCTGTTCAAGCGCTCAAAGTCCCCGCTCGCCACCGCTTCATAAAGGACCAGATGCCTGTGGAGCAGGCGGAGACGCCGGTGCAGCAAGGTGTCCTCGGCGGCGCGGACCAATCGCTCCTGATCGGGCTCGTCGATCTCTTCGCGCAGAGCGGTCTCGACTCGCGCCATGAGCTGCCGCACCTGCTGATAGACTCTGGCACGCTGTTTCGGGATCATCAGGGTGACGGTGTTAAGGAGATAGAGCGCTGTGGTGAGCATCAGACGAGCGTGCTCGCGCACCAGCGTCTCGGGCAGCTCCAGCACCCAGTTTGCTATTGTCGCGGCCTCTCCACGCACCCAGAACTGCTCGACTGTCTGCTCCATGAGCTGTGTGGCAGCGGGGAAATCGGCGGCAGCAAGCCAGTGTATAATGGCCTCAGCCCACTCCCCCTCTGTCTCATAAAAGGTGGCGGCCCGGCGGTGCAAAAGCGGTACCAGTTCCGGTTGGCTAGTGTGCAGAACCGAGAGCAGGGCTTCGCGGAAGAGGC
>JAFMRP010001760.1 GCA_017354095.1 Ktedonobacteraceae bacterium | reverse complement strand
GCATTGTTACGATATCATTACTGGTCAGTTCCTGTTTGCCAGCGACCGCACTGCTGGCACGTAAGAAGGCAGTGCCATAGAGGGGGCCGCTGGCTCCCCCCACGGTCGAAACCAGGGTCATGCCAACCGTTTTTAACTGCGTGGCAATATCCATTGTGCTCTGGAGTTTGGAGCGTACGGCCTGAAAGCCGCGATCCATGTTGACGCCATGATCGGCGTCGCCGATTGGCGAATCGAGCTGCGTAAGATAGGCGGCATTTTCGTGCAGGGCATCTGTGACTCGCTCCAACCAGAGCCGCGTGGTTTCGTTATTCATGTATTGGTCTCTCCTCCAGCGGTTTACATGCCCCAACGCAGAGCAGCAGTATGCACAGGCGCATCCCAATATTTGAGCAGCTCATCGTCGAGGCGCAGCAGTGTGATCGAGCAGCCAGCCATCTCCAGGGATGTAATGTAGCTGCCAACCAGGGAACGTGCAATCGAAATATTTTTCCCCTTCAGGATGCGCTGCAGGTTGTCATAGACGACATAGAGCTCGATAAGTGGCGTTCCCCCCATGCCGTTGACGAAGGCCAGCACCTGTTCTCCAGACTTGAGGCCCAGGTCTTCGACGATAGGCGCGACCAGCATCTCGGTAATCTCGGCGGCGCTGGCCAGCTTGACGCGTCGTCGTCCTGGCTCACCATGGATGCCGATACCGATCTCCATCTCATCTTCACCCAGCTCAAAGGTAGGCTTGCCGGCTGTTGGCACTGTGCAGGAGGTCAGCGCCATGCCCATGCTGCGCCCGTGGTCGTTCACTTTGCGCGCCAGGGACGCTACTCGTTCCAGCGGTGCCTTTGTCTCCGCGAGTCCGCCCACAATCTTCTCCAGTAACACGGTGACGCCGACGCCGCGCCTTCCGGCTGTGTAGAGGCTATCCTGCACAGCCACATCGTCGTTGGTAATCACGCTGGCGACCTCGATGCCTTCGGCAGCGGCCAGCTCGGCGGCCATTTCAAAGTTCAGCACGTCGCCGGTATAGTTCTTGACGATGTGCAGGACGCCGGCTCCTCCGTTGACGGTCTGAGTAGCAGCCAGCATCTGGTCAGGTACAGGCGAGGTGAAGACCGCCCCAGGGCAGGCGGCATCCAGCATACCCACGCCGACGAAACCGCCATGCATCGGCTCGTGTCCGCTACCACCTCCAGAAATAACACCGACTTTTCCCTGTACAGGTACATCTTTACGTATTACCAGTTGCTGCTCAACGTCCACGCGCACCAGGTCAGCATGCGCGGCCAGCATACCAGATAGCGCTTCTTTGACGACATCCTCTGGCTTGTTGATCAATTTCTTCATAATTATACCTTTCGCGCACTTGACGTATGAGTGTCGCATCACTTCCTTGCGACAGCTCGCTACTCTCCGTGACGACGAACAATATGGCTCGGCGGCATCGCGCTCGCTTAACGCTGTTGGATCTGGACCTGGATGAGATCGCGATAGGATTGAGCCATAG
>JAFMRP010001759.1 GCA_017354095.1 Ktedonobacteraceae bacterium | reverse complement strand
ACAAAATCCGGCAGGGTCAGCGTTTCTTCATCCGCAACTAACTGAAGAATGGTAGTCGGTAGTCGGTGTGAAGCTAATATATATTAGTTGCGAACCGACTGCCGACTGCCGGCTACCGACTACCTAACTTCAACTAACTGATCTGATATGTCGATACCTTTGCGACCGATACTTCTTAGCTTATTGCTCCTGGATTCCTGTCGCGCTCTTTTTTCCAGATCCTGCTGTTGTCTTTCCGCTTCTGAGAGCATTTCCAGGTTGCTCAGCCGGGCATCAGGATTGGCAGCGATACTGCTCAGGAGTGTTTCAAAATGGTCTGACATTCGAGCGATGGTAGCAGCCTCGAATAACTCTGTACCGTACCTCCATGTTCCACCTATTCCTTGCCCCCTCTCATTCATGAACAGCGTCAGATCGTACTTCGACAATACGAGGTCGGACCTCACAGGACTGAGGGTCAGTCCAGGAAGCTCCAAATTCGGCATCGTCGGATTCCCGAAGACAAACAATACCTGGAACAATGGCGTGTAACTCAGATTCCGCTCCAGTCGCAAAGCCCCTACCAGTTTATCGAACGGCAAATCCTGATGGGCATAGGCGCCCAGAGTTACCTCCCGCACACGCCTCAGCAACTGGCGGAAGGTCGGATTGCCCACCAGCTTCGTTCGTAATACCAGATGGTTGACGAAGAAGCCGATCAGCCCCTCGGTCTCCAGCCGATTGCGGTTGGCTATATCCGTCCCGACTACGATCTCATCCTGCCCGGTATAGCGGTGCAACAGGGTCTGCAAGGCTGCCAGCAGCGTCATAAACAGCGTCACGCCCTCCTGCCGGCTCAAGGCTCTGAGCGAGGCGGACGATTCGGCAGTCATGACAAATGAATGAGTAGCGCCCAGGTAGGTCTGCGCCGCCGGTCGTGGATGGTCGAAGGGCAGTTGCAACACCGGGAGACTATCTCCTAGCTGCTGCCGCCAGTAGTCAAGCTGTGATTCGAGCACCTCTCCTTGTAACCACTCACGCTGCCAGCGCGCGAAGTCTGGATACTGAATGGGAAGCTCAGCCAGCGGCGATGGTCGCTCCTGGCAGAAGGCTGCATAGAGCGCAGCCAACTCGCGCACCAGCACTCCCAACGACCATTCGTCGCTGATGATATGGTGCATCGAAAACAGCATAACGTGCTCTTCCTCCCCCAGCCGCAAAAGTCGGACGCGGAACAACGGGCCTCGAGCCAAATCGAATGGCTGCATGGCTTCCTCGGCGACCAGCTTGCTGACCTGCTCCTCCCGTTCCGCCTCGGGCTGTCCGCGCAAATCCGTCACTGGCAAGGCCAGCGACAGTGCTGGAGCGATAACCTGCAGAGGTTGCCCATTAACAGCGGAGAAGGTCGTCCGCAAGCTTTCGTGGCGACGGACGATTTCATTGAGGCTTGCCTCCAGGGCGGCTGCGTTCAGCGCACCAGTCAAGCGCACGGCGCCAGGCATATTGTAGGAAGGATTACCCAT
>JAFMRP010000497.1 GCA_017354095.1 Ktedonobacteraceae bacterium | reverse complement strand
CCCCCGCATCTTTCTCTACTTCCCTACAAATTCGGCCAGCGTGTATGATAATCGGTCACGCGCTGGAAAGCATCGGCGACCCGCAGGATATTCTCTTCAGCGAACGCGTTCCCCAGCAGCTGCATCCCAACCGGCAGGCCTTCGCTGAAACCACCCGGAATCGAGATGCCGCAGATACCGGCCAGGTTGGCCGGCAGCGTAAAGACGTCGTTCAGATACATCTGGTAAGGATCGGAGATCTCCCCGATCTTGAAGGCGACCGTGGGAGCCGTCGGGCTGACCAGCACATCAAATTGAGCGAAAGCCTGCTCAAAATCACGCGTAATCAATGTGCGTACCTGCTCGGCACGCTTGTAGTAAGCGTCATAGTAGCCCGCGGAAAGTGCGTAGGTGCCCAGCATGATGCGCCGCTTGACCTCCGGACCGAAGCCGTTCGCGCGCGTCTTCTCCATCGCTTCCCACATGTCGCTGGTGTCGCGATAGGAGTAACCATATTTCACACCATCGTAACGCGCCAGGTTTGCGCTGGCCTCTGACGGCGCGATAATATAGTAAGCAGCGATACCATACTTCGTATGTGGCAGCGAGATCGGCCCGATCTCCGCGCCCAGTTCGCGCAGCAGCTCGATATTGGCGCGGATCGCCTGAACCACTCCTGGCTGCGTGCCCTCAACCCAGTACTCTTCCGGCACGCCAATGCGCATCCCCTTGATGCTCCCGGTCAATTCCTTCATATAGTCGGCAACGGGCTGCGTGGAACTGGTGGAGTCGTTGGGATCGTGACCGGCAACCGCCTGCAGCAGAAGCGCGGCATCATGGGCATTGCGAGCAAAGGGCCCGATCTGGTCGAGCGATGAGGCAAAGGCGACCAGCCCGAAGCGCGAGACCCGCCCATACGTGGGCTTCAAGCCCGCCACGTTACAGAGCGCGCCGGGCTGGCGGATCGATCCGCCCGTATCACTTCCATACGCGCCCATTGCCATACCCGCCGCCACTGCTGCCGCCGAGCCGCCGCTGCTGCCACCTGGCGCGCGCTCCAGGTCCCAGGGATTGCGCGTGGGGAAGAAGGCCGAATGCTCCGTGGAGGAACCCATCGCGAACTCATCCATGTTCGTCTTGCCCACCATCACAATGCCAGCTCTATTGAGCTTCTCCATCACCGTAGCGTTGAAAGGCGGCACAAAGTTCTCCAGCATGCGGGAACTGCACGTGGTGGTGACGCCCTTTGTGCTGATCACGTCTTTAATGGCGACAGGAATGCCGGTGAGCGGGGAGAGATTTTCGCCGCTGGCCAGGCGCCGGTCCGCCTCCTTCGCCTGTTTAAGCGCCAGTTCATCGGTCACGAGCGTAAAGGCTTTGACCTGCGGATCCACCGCGCGAATACGGTCGAGATGAGCCTGCGTCAACTCGACCGACGATATCTTGCGCTGGCGCAGCAGCTCAGCAGCCTCGTGTATTGTAAGACGATAAAGTTCTGTCATAAACTGGTTTATTCTCCCTCCAACACTGCATTGACCTTCAGGAAGTTATCATCCTGATCCGGGGCATTGGCCAGCAACTCCTCTGGCTGATAGGAAGGCCTGGGGCTATCTGCGCGCATGATATTGGTCAGACGTGAGGCGTGAGCAGTCGGAGGCACATTGCTCACATCGGCCTCCTGCAGAATCTGGATGTGCCCCAGAATCGCCGATAGCTGCTCCTGGTAGAGTGTTATCTCTTCCTCGCTCAAATTCAGCTTGGCAAGATCTGCTACATTTCGCACGGTTTCACGGTCAATCATAAACATCCTCTTCTGAACGAATGCATGTATCTCTATCGTTAGTAGCGGACATTAAAGCCGCTAAATACTTCCGTTGCCTGGCGCCAGGCGACCTGTACATCCTGTACTTCCGCTTCAGCTGGCCCCCTATTTAATAGGGCTATCAGCTGTTCCAGGGCCGCGTGCTCTCCCTGCGCTACCACCTCGACGCTGCCATCCCGCATGTTGCGCGCGTAACCCCGCAGGCGGAGCTCACTGGCTTTGCGTATGACAAAGTAACGGTAGCCAACTCCTTGCACATAGCCGCGCACACTGGCTTGTATCTCTTCTCGTCTGTCACTCTGGCTCATGCCCCACATGATAGCATACTCCAGCCCGTCGGGGTAGTCTTTTTATTCACGCAGAAACACACCCCTCCGATCATCTTTCCCGCGAACATCTCTCACAGTTGTCATAAATTTTATATATATATTTATACGAAAATATAAATAAAAACAGAAAACACTTGAAAAATAAATAAAACAATGCTATAATACCACTATCTATAATATGCTCTTATTGTAACCGCCAGGGACTCAGTCGTCTGAGAACCTGTAAAAAAATTAGGCTGCGAGTGGATAAGTAGCCTCTCCAGATTGGCTTGGCTGCTGTTGTTGCCCAACCTGATGTTTACGTGCGAGTCGTGCGAGCATCAAGCGAATCATCGCGATTTGGACCATCGCTTCACTACTCTCAGGTAACCGCTCATAGTCTTTGGCAAGACGACGATAGCGATTGAGCCAGCCGAATGTTCGTTCCACTACCCAGCGGCGTGGGAGTACCTGAAACCCTTTGAGCTTGTCGGAACGCTTGACGATTTCAGGGAGACACTGGCAAGCTGTTTTGACCCAATGAATGAGCTCGCCAGCATAAGCACCATCCGCCCAAATATGGGTCAAGCGGGTCAAATGTCCTGCTTTTGCTAACATCAACTTGGCCCCATCTCGGTCCTGAATTGAAGCAGCGTGGACGACGACGATGAGCAAAAGACCCATCGTATCCACCAAGATGTGACGCTTCCGACCTTTCACCTTTTTGCCTGCATCGTAGCCTCGCGAACTGGCGATTTCCGTCGTTTTCACACTTTGGCTATCCAAACAGGCGGCACTCGGTTGCTCATGACGCCCTTGCGTCACGCGGAGTCGCATTCTCAGGGTATCGTTAATCACCTGCCATACCCCACTTCGCCTCCAAGCGTGATAATAATGCGACACTATGCCATACGGTGGGAAGTCACCGGGCAAATCTCGCCAGGTGCAACCGTTTCGGTTGAGATAGAATATGGCATTGAGAATGTCCCGTCGGCAATATGCTATTTTACGGCCCAGGCGTTTGGCACCAGGCAGAAGTGGTTCAATGATGTGCCATTCTCTGTTACTCAGATCTGTCGTGTACGTTTTTTCGTTGGCATATTCTGCTTTCGCCCTTTCTGTTGTGACGATGATGAGAGCCATCAACATGCCAAAAACTGCGCACGTTGGTGGCTCCCAACTTTCCCATTCCTTCTCTTGATAGAGAGGCGAACCTTCCTCGCGGCTATTCCCTGGCCATCAGCACGATTTTCTCCTGGGTTTGGTGATCGACGAGGCGCTGGAGCATCTTCCCACCATCTGACAGCGGGGCGACCTGCGGCGGGCGTGGAGTCAACGCTCCTTCCTCATACCAGGAAAGCAGCGTTCTCAGCGCCTCAGGCACGAGGGCATGGCGACGTGTTAGATATCCTCCCAGCTCAAAACCGATCACCGCACCATTCTTCCCGAGTGCCTGGCGAAGACCGAGTTGGGGAACCTGGCCGCTGGCGAAACCTACTGTAAGGTATCGTCCCTCCCAAGCCAGGGCTGCCCATGCGGGATCAAAGAAGCTCCCTCCTATCGTATCAAAGACGAGGTCCACTCCCCGCCCTGAGGTTTGCTCAAGCAAGCGCCTAGCAAGATCATCCTGACGCAGGTTGAGTACGGCGGCAAGTTTTGCTGGAAGGTGTTCTGGCCTTCCGGTCACCGCAATTACGGTTGCCCCCCATCGGGCGGCAATCTCCAGCGCTGCGTTTCCTACGCGTCCAGTGGCTCCGCTCACTACGAGCGTCTCTCCCGGCTTGAGTTGTCCACGATGGACAAGCGCGAGATAGGCTGTTACATAGGCCACCGGAAGGGCTGCTGCGGTGGGCATATCCATATTGGGCGGCAGGAGCGCAACGTGAGCGGCTGGAACCACCACTTCTTCCGCGTAAGCGCCGGAGGTCATGATGGCAAGCACCCGGTTGCCTGGATGAAGCGCCTGTACCTCGGTCCCGCACTCGATCACGGTCCCGCTGCATTCAAAGCCGGGACTGAAAGGAAGAGGCAGTTGAGATCGTCCAGATACTTGAATCCCATCTGCATAATTGAGGCCAATCGCATGGACGGCGATACGTACCTCCCCGGCATGTAGGGTTGGCGATGGTGCCTCGGTGTAGACCAGTTGCGACGGATCTCCATAGGCTTTGCAAAGAAGTGCTTTCATTCTTTCTTTTCTCCTTCTATATTCAGATCGTTGTTTGCGATCTTCTTTGAGTGTTCGCTTCTGCCTCCCGAGGAGGGATGCGAATTTTTATCCGTATTCTTGAGGGGCTGACAAGATGAGTCACAGTATACCGTAGTATTGTGTTTATGCACTAGATAATGCTGCAGCATGCCATAACTGAGCGCAAGCAGCGCCGCCCCAAAAAGGACTGCCGCGGTAAAGGCCGTTCCAGAGACCAGTCCCTGCTGTTCTACGATGAACCCTCCGACAAGCGGGCCAAGGACCTGACCTATGCCAAAAAGTGTGTTGAGCAGGCTGTAGCTGGACGGATAGCGCTCTGCTGGGATAACCTGTCGGAGCAAAAAAGTGACGATGAGCGGTGGCCCAAGAAAAACTGACAGACCGAACAAAGCTGCTCCAATGGCCTCCAACAGCAGATGATGGGTGAGGACAGAGAGCGCTCCTAAGGCTCCCAGCACCAGTGTCAGCGCGAGAGTGAATCCTGTCGGCCAGCGGTCAATGGCTCGCCCCCACATCACCCCACTCACCGCCCCCGCG
>JAFMRP010001758.1 GCA_017354095.1 Ktedonobacteraceae bacterium | reverse complement strand
GGCAGGTAAAGCGGATCTCCACGCAGTTGCGCAGCGGGTACTGCTCGTCATAGTTCAGCGTGTTCGTGATCGTTGGGATCTCATCCTCTTCGTTCGTATCCAGATGGCCTTCATGGAAGTGGTTCCGCTCCATTTGCCCATACAGCTTTTTTGGCACACGTGAGAACTGCCAGTAGTCGCAGTGTGGGCACATGTGGCCCCACTTGGTGTACGTCTGACCGGTACGCTCGTTGATGACTTCGCGCCTGCTCGTGCCATACATGTGCTGCTGGCAGAAAGGGCAAGGGCGAATCTTGATCTGGGTGCCTGGGTGATAGGCTGTCATCGCAACATCTCCTCCTCTACACAAAAATAGCCATATACTTCTCAGTATACTCGCGCGCACAAAAAACGCTCTGGTTTTATGCCGGGGCAGCACTCAGTTAGAACCGATCGCCGCACGTATCCCAGAGACACAACCCATTATAATTCGTACATTTGGATGCACGAGTACAATGAAAGGTAGTAGCCACTTTGAGTGGCTTTTCCTACGTGCACCTCAATCGCTGCCTGTCCATGACCCATTTGGAGAGTCGCCTATGGACGTATCAGAAGTACTCGTGGACTACTTGCATGATATCAGGCATCTGAGCCAAGGAACCCGGCAACAATATCAGTATCACCTGACCGAATTTGCACAATGGACCGCTCAAGAGGGCATTCACCTGGAGCAGGTCAATAATCGCGTGGTGCAGTCCTTCCTGGAGTGGGTGAGGGCCACCCACAAGCCGCATAAAAACGGCAAGGAGGCATTATCTACGCGTACGTTGGTAGGGTATGTGCAAAGTCTGAAGGCATTCCTGAATTGGTGCTTCAACGACGAAGAGTATGGCGACTTAGTCACACTGAAAACCATCAAGCGCTTGAAGATGCCAAAGTCAGAGCAATTTCTCAAAGAGGTGTTTACCGATGAGGAGTTGGCAGCGCTGTTTGAAGCCTGTAAGGATCACAGCAAGCCACATGAATACCAGTTGCGTGATATGGCCATCGTGGCCGTGCTGATTGACACTGGCGTCAGGGCATCAGAGTTGCGTACGCTTCAGATTGGCCATGTTTTCCTCGCGAGGGATGCAAAGGAAGACAGTTACCTCAAGGTCATGGGTAAGGGCCGCAAGGAACGCGAGATTCCATTGGGGAATAGAGCGCGCCGAGCTCTCAATCGATACATCCGCCAATATCGCAAAAACACAAAGAAAACAGATCCGGTGTTCTGGTCCAGGCAGGGCGGACCACTGGCGCCAGTGTCGCTCAAAGACATCCTGGTGCGGCTACGGGACCTGGCTGGTTTGCCGGAAGATCTGGACGTGAACCTCCACAAGTTCCGGCATTCCTATGCTTCTCGGTTCATTGCCAACGGCGGGGATATTTACGACCTCTCGCGGCTCATGGGGCACAGTAGCGTGGCGGTGACGGAGCACTACTTGAAAACGATTGGCACAACGGCAGTGCGCAAGCGCAAGGATCGC
>JAFMRP010001757.1 GCA_017354095.1 Ktedonobacteraceae bacterium | reverse complement strand
CTGCGGCATAGGCCGGCGCGATCGCATGCCTTTTGCTGCGCGGACGAGCAATGCGTCTTCAGGATAGACGATGACCTGCTCAATCCGGGGTCACTCCTTGAGCTCCTCGAGATCCTCCCAGGTGTCCTCTCTCGTTAGATAAAACACACGCACACCAATGTCGAAGAGCACCCGTGCCTCACGCTGAGCCATGCTACGGGTTGGGAACGCCACGCGCACATACTGGAGGGGCTTTCCATCCACTTCCTTCGAAACCACGAGGTCATGAAGCATGTATATCTCACGCGGAGTAATGTGAAACCCGGGAAGCACAACGCAAGTGAATTCTATCCACTGCTCTGGCGGGTAATACCCCATTTGGGTCAAAGTCGCTTCTCCAGCCTCCAGCAACTCCACTTCACCCGGCTTGGGTCTGTTAATGTCACGCGCGTAGCTCGTGAGCCCGGGACGGGCGGCGCGTGCCATTTCCCACGTGGCTGCCCAGATCCGCCGCTTGAATTCAACCTCGTCGGGCACGTCGAGGACACGGGTCAGGAGAACGCGCCCGTCCCCGAGATCGGTGCTCGAATCCCAGGCTCGCCAGTAAACCTCCGGATCGACGTAATCATTCTGGACCTGAGTACGCTTCGCAATGAACAACACATCATGGGGCGAGGCATGCGGCGGGGAAGGCAGGATGTTGTTCCCAACGCGCCAGATGTGTGCCTGAAGCACCGGAAAACGCTGGGCCAGCTCGCGCACGAACGTCGCCCGCCTCGTGATTTCCTGCATGACCTGCGCGCTGTCCTTCTCGATTGAGATGTCCCGGCTGCCCAACTCAAGAACCCAGGTGCCGGCAAGTTCCGGGGTAGGAACGTCGAGGCCATGGCTCATGCTGAGATTGCCATTCTCGGCGCCATGCGCAATGAACGCGTGATAACCATGTTTCTGCCCAAGATGGAAAGCAGCGAACTGTCCTGGGGCAGGAAACCCAGCGTGCTCCTCATTATTTTTCACCTGCCAGTAATCATAGTGCAAACCAAATCGCCGCACGTAGCCGCGCGATACATCATCCAGCACGAGAGCTGGATCGGTTCCCGGCGAGAAACGGACTTTTGCGCGTACAGCAGATGGTGGCAGGAAAGACATGACTGAACCTCCGATCAACGCTCTACTTTCAGATTTCCGGCGTCATCATAATACGCAATGTGGAAGTCAGAATGCAGGTTTACATTATCAAGCTTGAGCGTGTTCAGTGCCTTAACCGCGGCCGCCTCGCTTTGGAAGTAATAAATCACTCCATCGTATTCCTTGCCGTTGTCAGTTGTTGGCTTTGAGCCTTTTGGAACACTGCTCAGTGCATTGTTATAACGCTTCGCCTGATCGAGATCGAACGATCTGGAACCTCCCTTATCCTCAGCAAGATATTCGCCTGGCTTCAGGTTGATGCCTGCCGCTTTAACGCTTGGCGAGATCGATACACGTCCATCAGCTTGCCGCTGTACTCCATCTATCGTGATTGTCGTGC
>JAFMRP010000060.1 GCA_017354095.1 Ktedonobacteraceae bacterium | reverse complement strand
AGGTACGTGAACGTCACAACAGTTAGTAGAAGTACCAGATAATGTTCTATGGTTTGACCGAGATGCAATAGTGGAAAAACACGAGGAGAATAAGGCCGTAGCGAGAGAAGGTATCGCTTCTGAGGCGTACGTAAACATCAGTAAAGCAGCGTGGCTTACCCTGTGCGAGGATGCCTACCAGCGACGGCATATGGAGGCATGTGGGGCGCTGCTCGGACGGAGAGATGACCAGGGGAACTGGCATATCACACGGGCTCATCCATTGAGGAATATTGCCAGTTCCCCTGTCTATTTCGAGTTCGATCCCCAGGAATTACTGGAGCTTGAACTGCGCTATCCAGGCGAGATGGTGGGTGTCTACCACAGCCATCCAGGCGGCTATGCCCGCGCCAGCAGCACTGATCGCGAGAATATGCAGCGTGTAAATGTAGAGCAGTGCATCCCCTGGGTCTGGCTGATTGCGGTGGGTCCTTTTGAGTGTCCGGTAACTTCCACGGTCATGCTCAAAGCTTACCATCATTATGAGGATCGAGGCCTGGTGTTGGTACGTGTTCATCTCGCAGAAGAAGCGGAGCTACAGCCATGATACCGTTGATGAACTCAAAGCGGTATCAGTAGGAAGCGCTCCCGCTCCTTCACTGTCTGGGCCAGTTGTTGCGTCACCTGGCGTAGTCCACTGCTCTGGCTCACCCAATCCTCAGGAGTTATGCGTGAAACATATTGATATATTTGCTCGCTGCCGCGTACGAGCAGCAGATCGAAGTTAAGCAACTGTGTCACAAGGACTTGCTCTTGCCGGAAGCGCCACCATATACGATCCTGGGTCGGGACTGACATCCCGCGGATGCCAGATTCCACACTCGCAAGTGCCTGTTGGGCGGCCTCAATGGCTCGTATTTGCGCCATGGCTTCCTGGGGTGGATCAGGATTGGCCCGTGTCAGAGGAGGGATGAAGCGCGTATGATACTCGCTACGCAATTGCGCGAGCAGAGATACCGCCTGCGAAAGATAGTAGGAGGCTCGCTCTCGCACAAGCAAATCGTCCGCGCGTGCTTGATCTGTCTTGTTATAGAAGTTGTAACCATAGCCCGTGAGCAACAATTGCAATTGTTGCACGAGCGGATTATTGGATGGCTGTGAACTCATCTTGCTCCTTCCCGCTAACGGGCAAGCGCGACTTGCCCGTAATCCTTGATCATTGCTCTAGCGGGGCGGTTGGGCCGGTGCATGCAGTGGTTGGGCTGGTGCATGTGGCGGTTGGGCCGATGCACGTGGTGGAGTGGGTGCGGGAGCATGTGATGGGCTGGTTGTGTAGCGATCAGCATTTGTGGATGGCTGTATGCCATTGATATTGAAGGGTTGGCCAATCGCCATATTGGGAGCGGAGACAATCCCGCTTTCCGCCATCAACATCGCTGTGTAGTAGCGCACCGCCTCTATCTCGCTCAAGCCAAAGGCCTTAAGCGAAATCAGCGCCTTCATGCGCTCATCGCGTGGGAACACCAGGACTTTAACCGTATTGAGTGCGATCCCATAAGTCGCCAGGAATTGCTGGAGGTGCTGAAATACAATCTGCGAAAGATCGTGAATCTTTTCATTCACAACTTCGAGGGGTGTAATCTGCACAACCTGATTTACCGCCTGCTCAATGACGGGTCCGGCATAGGCATTGATCTCTTGCGTTGTCAATGCATGCCCCCGGTAAGGCATGTGTTGAACAAGCTGTACCGCCGCCTCGCGTGTCTCGACATGAATATAGTAATCCACGCTGTAGACCATCTCGGCCATTTCTCGTGAGAGGGCCATACCGCTTGTCCTCAGCACGAGCTTGGCACGATTGATGTAGAGAGCCTCATACTGCCATGGGCTCTGTCCGCCATAGAAGGCTTGTTGTAGAGAGCCGAAAAGAGGACGATCAGGTGTCTGGATAGTATATTGTCCTGTTTCGTAGACGTTCAGAATAGCTCCGCGCGACTTGAGGACGCAGAAATGGTTGCTCTCCACGGTTAACAACGAGCCATTCAAGATGTCATTATGGGGATAGTGCCAGAGGAGAATTTCTGGCCCCATTACCTCCTCGCCGTTGTCGGTCAGCGTCGAAACCACGTTACGGATGCCTGGCATATATACCTCCTATCATCTCAAACAAGATCTTAATACCAGGGCTTTCCGATCCTCATGAAGAGAGGGAGACGCCTCTCCTTCTGCAGATCGAGGCTCGCGTAGCGAGACGAGGCAAGAGACAGAAGAGAACTGGAAAGTCCTGGCCCTACAACAAAAACGCTTGACGCCTCCGATATATTGTAACACCATATCGTCCCCGAGGGTATGAAACCAGTCACAAATTCGCATTGTTCAGCTTTTTAGAATGGGAAGCCCTGGCGTTCACTGACCTTGTACTAGGCAATTGCTCACATATACGCTATAATGGGCGCTACTGTTATGGAGTAAATAGCAGTTTTGCGAGCGAGGATTTGCTGATGAGATGTCCCACATGTGGAAACGAGGTACGCCAGGAAGAGGCATTCTGCGGCCAGTGTGGCACGCCAGTTGCGACCCAGGCTCCATCCTCAAGCAGGATGGGGATGACATCATCTTCTCCCGGAATGCGTCCGGGCGGATTATTTAAGCCACCTGTGCCCACAGATCCATCGCAATTCGGCGGTCCTCCCCAGCAACCGGGCGTTACGCGTGTATTTCCTCAATCGCCCAGTCAGCTTGGGAACTCTTCCCAGGGGGGCAGGCCGCCAGGCTCTCTACTCAGCGCGTACGCATCTCAGGGAGGGGTGGGTGCAAGCAATCCAGGCAATATCTCTCCCCCTCACAGTGGAACGTGGGAGGGTAGTCCTACGCAGACCTATCAATCGCAAAGTGGCAGGCCGCCGGAAGGCGATTACCGTTCCTTCTCCGGGCATCTGCAACAGCAGCAGGGCGAGTTCTACCAGGATGCCACCGAAGCGATATCTATCGCTCCGGGCGCAGCGGCGCAGAGTACCCCGTTCGCGCACCCTGGCTATGCTGGCGCTGATCCGCTGCGATCGCAGGGCTTTGTACCCTCGCGACCGGGCGAGATGGGAGGCACGCCGACGCCACCACCGCAGCGACAGCAGCAGTCGGGCAGTATGGTACTGCTGATTGCTGGTATCTGCTGTGCCGTGGTGCTGCTGATTACAGCGGGCCTGGCGCTGCTTTTTTTCGCCAGAGGCAATACCAACCAGCAAGCCTCGGTCACGCCAACGGTTGCACCCACGACCGCGCCCACGCCGACCCCATCGCCAACGCAGGAACCGACCGCAACGCCTATTCCATCGCCGACCGCGGTCCCGACACCACCACCCGACCAGGGTTTTACCTGGTGCGGGCAATCCTGTCTCAACTACGGTTTTCAGACCGAATATGTCGCGAGCTGGCAGTTAGGCGTCCCTGGTAGTGCTAGCGGCGTTCAGTTCACCAACCCAAGCCAGATCGACGAATATGCGGGCTTTAAGGCGCTTGGACCAACGGCCAGCACGGCTACAGATGTGGTCATGGCGGATATCCAGTCCAACTACGCGAGTCGTCCGGGTTACACACCGCCCACCGGGACCTCATCCACGACCATCGCAGGTGAAACCTGGATTTATGCCATTACCTATTACCAGGGAGACACGCAGCGAGAGCGTGTGGTGGTCTATGCTACGGTCCATCAGGGTAAGGCCTATGTGATCGAGCTGCAGGCCCCTGATGCCCTGTTCGACCAGGTCAACGCACAGGCGTTTATTAATATGCTAGGCAAGTTCCAGTTTACGGCGCAATAGGCTGTTTTATGATGGTTTGACAAAAAAATAGATCGTCAGGACAACGCCAACCAGAATGACGAAAAGGCGCACCCATTTGGGATTTATTTTACGCGCCACATATGCGCCGCCGTAACCACCAATGATTGCTCCGACGGCCATAAGAAGGGCCAGATGCCAGGTGACAGCTCCTCCAATGATAAATGTTATCACCGCCACACTGTTGATACAGGAAGCCAGGAGTGTCTTCAGTGCGTTAATTTCATGGATGCTTTCTATGCCCATCAGCGCCAGCGCGGTCATGATTAAAATACTCTGTCCGCCGCTGAAGTAGCCGCCATAGGTAGCAATCAGCAATTGGGCGACGCATATGCCAACAAGCAAAATAGCCGATCGTTGTGTCTTGTGCTCACTGCGCCCGCGCAGCCTGGCCGAGATAAAGCCGCTGCCGGCGAACAGCACCGTGGCGATCAAGAGCAGGAAGGGGACGAGGTGGATAAAGACATCCTGTGAGGTATGGAGCAGTAATGTGGCTCCAAATACGCCTCCAACCAGGCTTGAGCCAGCCAACATGACGAGCATACCCCGCGGTATCTTCGCCAACTCCCGGCGATACGCACCCACGCTGGCAATGCCGCCAGGCAGGAGGGCAGTGGCACTCGTGGCTTGAGCGTTAATAGGGGGGATGCCTGTGAAGAGGAGAGCCGGAAAGGTAAAGAACGTTCCTCCTCCCGCGACCGAGTTGAGTGTCCCGCCACACACAGCTGCGACGAAGAGCAGCAGCATCTGTAAGAAAGTCATGAATAGTAAACCGTTTCTTTGAGAACAGGGGATGGCCGAGGAAGCCATCCCTGGCACACGACGAACGATACAATATAGAGAAGTATATCACTTCCCGGCCCTGGACGACTCCAGGTTTAGTGGCCTGTATGATGCTCTGTCTCACTGGCCTTTGGCAAGAAGCGTTGTTGTATACTAGGGTAAATATGGTTGAGAAGCTGTCACGAACCCCCGAATGAATTTGGGGCTTGCAAACCAACCTCTCCTCGTAACGAGGGTCGTAATTGGTGTTAGGGGCTCGGCACTTCCATCGCCGGCATCAGACGGTGATATTTGGGCTGCATCCTCATGGAGAGCCATTTTCCCTGGAGGGAAACGTTGTGCGATATTTTCTCGTTCTACTGGTTTTTATTGGTGGCATGGTCTCGTTGGCGCTGGAGATGTGTGCACAGCGCCTGCTGGGAGCGTATTTTGGTAGTTCGCTGCTCATCTGGGCGATTCTGATCGGTCTGATTCTGATCTACCTGACGGTTGGCTACTTTATCGGTGGCAGACTAGCCGATCGCTATCCTTCGGAGCGGGTGCTCTGCACGCTGACGGGTATTGCCGGGTTAGCCACCTCGCTGATCCCGCTAGTCAGTCCCGGCATTCTCAACTGGTCAGTAGTCGGGATGAGTCAAATCTCAGTCAGCATTTTCGTTGCCTCCCTGGTTGGCTCAATCCTGCTCTTTGCCATTCCAGTTACGCTGCTCGGGCTTGTTTCACCTTTTGCAATTCGTCTGCTCTCCAGGAGTGTAGGACGTAGCGGACGGCTGAGCGGCTCGCTGTATGCGATATCGACTGTTGGGAGTATTCTAGGCGCCTTTTTGCCGGTGCTGGTGCTCATTCCAGCGATTGGCGTCAGGCGCTCGTTGCTGCTTTTTGGGATGGTGCTCTTTGCAGCCTCGCTGTGGGGGCTGAGGCCGCACTGGCGCTTCGCTGCGGCTATTCCAGCGATTCTGCTAGTACTGCCGCTCGGGCCGCTCAAAGTCATCCCTAATATGATTTACGAGAAGGAATCGCTCTATAACTATATTCAGGTCACACAGCTACCGAATGGGACGCGCCAGCTTATTCTCAACGAGGGCGAAGCGATCCATTCTGTCTTCTATCCTGATCAGAACAAGGTTTTGACCGGATGGTACTGGGACTACTTCCTGGCGGCCCCTTATTTCAATCAAGGGTTTCAGAAGCAGCAGTTGAAGCGGGTAGGGATCATTGGCCTGGCCGGAGGGACCATCGCCCACCAGTTTACGCAGGTCTATGGGCCGGTACAGATCGATGGAGTGGAGATCGACCCGGCGATTGTCGATGTTGGGCGCAAGTTCTTTGGTATGAATGAGCCTAACCTGAACGTCTATACCCAGGATGGTCGGGCCTTTTTGACGACCACGCATGAAAAATATGATGTTGTGGCGATCGATGCATTTCAGCAGCCCTATATTCCGTTCCAGTTGACTACGCGAGAGTTCTTCAGCGAGATTCGCGACCACCTTTCAGCTACCGGTGTAGTGACGCTCAATACAGCCCATACAGCAGGCGATTACCGGCTTGTGCAGGCCTTTGTCAATACTATGAGTCAGGTCTTTCCTGATGTTTACACGTTCGATGTACCGGGAACATTCAATACCGAGATTATGGCAACCATGCAACACACATCGCTGGAGACGTTTCGAGCGAACATGGAGCAGTTTGCATCCGCTAACGTGATGGGACAGCTTGCTGGTGAGGTGGTGCCGGTAGCGAAACAGGGCCATCCAGATGGTGGAATTGTTT
Organism: Ktedonobacteraceae bacterium; assembly: GCA_017354095.1. Taxonomy (GTDB): domain Bacteria; phylum Chloroflexota; class Ktedonobacteria; order Ktedonobacterales; family Ktedonobacteraceae; genus Bu33. The sequence continues at coordinate 5,477 of JAFMRP010000060.1, read as the reverse complement.
TCACCGACGACCGCGCGCCTATCGAGCAGATTACCGATCAGTTGCTGTTACACTACATCAGTACCAGCTCATGAGACTACGCACGAGGGGCGTCTTATCATTTTTCTGTAACATTTTTGATGTAACGTTTGTACCGGTAATGAGTCAATTGGAGATGTTTTTATGAATATTACGCGTTTGCCGGAGGGACTTGAACGACGTACAGAGGATTACCAGTTGATTACCGGGCACGGTCATTATGTCGATGATCTGCGCCCACCCGTGGGGCGACCTTCTATGTTGTATATGGTTGCCGTCCGCAGCCCCCATGCACACGCAAAGATTAACGCAATCAATCTAGAGGAGGCTGCTATCCTGCCAGGAGTAGTGGCGGCCCATAGTGCCGCCGAACTGGTGCAGTCTTTACCTCCGCTCGCGAGTGCTACAGTGCCGGGCGGCCAGCAGCCGGAGCGCAAAGCGCTGGCGGTTGATAAAGTACGCTACGTTGGCGACCCGGTGGCGGTGGTGCTGGCTGAGAATCGCTATATCGCTGAAGATGCCCGCTACCTGGTCGACGTTGACTACGATCCCCTGCCGGCAGTCAGTGATCCTGAAGCGGCGCTGGATGCCACTGCTCCACTGCTCTATGAAGATGCCGGAACGAACCTTGCTTTTCGTCATCCTATCAAAGGAGGCGATATCCAGGCCGCCTTTGCTCAGGCTGAGCGCACGATACGCCTGCGTGTTGTCAACCAGCGCATCGCCGCCAGCCCCCTGGAGCCACGCGCCTGTATGTTTGATTACAATCCGGCCAGTGGTGATTTAACCGCCTGGCTCTCCTCGCAGTCGCTTTTTAGAGCGCGTGATACCCTGGCAACCTTTCTTGGCCTCGATGCGAGCCATATCAACGTCTATAATGCTGATGTGGGTGGGGGCTTTGGCACCAAAACCACATTTCTGGGTGAGGAGATTATTGCAGCCTCCCTGGCTGTCAAATATGGTCGTCCTGTCAAGTGGATTGAGGATCGCAGCGAGAACCTGCAGGCTCAGACGCATGGGCGTGGACAGATCAACTATATCGAGGCTGCGGTACAAAACAACGGGCTGTTGCTAGGCCTCAAAGTGCGCACTATTGCCGATCTCGGCGCGTTTCTGGCCGGTTCTACGGCTATGGCACCTACATTCCACTCGTTAATGCTCACGGGTCCATACCGGATCCAGGCCATTGACTGCGAGATAATCGCAGCTTTCACCAATGCCGTGCCGACTGCTGCCTATCGCGGAGCCGGGCGACCGGAGGCAGCATACATCCTGGAGCGTACCATTGATCGTATCGCGCATGAGCTTCACCTTGACCCTGCTGAGGTGCGTCGTCGTAACTTCCTCTCGCCGGATGTCTTTCCCTATCGCACGCCGACCAATGTGCTCTACGACAGCGGTAACTACCAGGCAGCACTGGACCGTGCACTCGAACTGATCGATTACACTGGCTGGCGTATGAAGCAGCGCAAACGTCGCGAGGAGGGAGATCCTTCGCTGCTTGGCGTTGGCATCTCTGCCTTCATCGAGATATCCGGTGGTGGTTCCGCGCCGAATGCTCCTCAGGAGGCCGCAACGGTACGTATACGGCGCGATGGGACCATTCTGGTGCAAAGTGCGGTCGCCCATAATGGGCAGGGGCACTTTACTGCCTTTGCCCAGATTGCCGCGACGGTTTTCCAGATGCCGGGCAGGTGGGTGGAGGTGCAGATGAACAGTGCACACCTGCCGGGCTATAGCGTTGGCACATTCGGCAGCCGTATTACCCAGACCTCGGGTTCCGCGATTCTGCTGGCTGCCGAGGCTGCACGCGAGAAAGCGCTGAAAGTGGCGGCCCGAGTGCTGGAGGCATCGCCTGCCGACCTGGAGCTGGCAAAAGGGAGCATCAACGTGCGGGGAGTGCCTGCGCGTACCATTACGTTGGGCGAACTGGCCTGGATGGTTGAGAGACAGCCCGAGCTCATCGAGCGCGAACCGCCCAACCCGGTGAATGATGTTCCGATTGAAGGGCTGGCCGCCTGGCGCGCTTTTGCGCCGCAGGGTGCCAGTTTCTCTTCCGGTACGCATATCGCGGTGGTTGAGATCGACAGCGCGACTGGAGAGGTGCATATCTTGCGCTACGTCGCGGTCGATGACTGTGGGCGCGTACTCAATCATTATCTGACCGAGGCCCAGGTCCATGGGGGGCTGGCGCAAGGGATTGGTCAGGCACTCTACGAAGGGATTGAATATGACCAGTCTGGGCAGAATCTCAGTAGCACGCTCATGGATTACGCGCTTCCCGTTGCCACGCAACTGCCCTTGTTTATTACCGATCAAGTAGAAACGCCCTCGCCGTTCAACCCTCTGGGTGCGAAAGGTGTAGGTGAGGCGGGCTGCATCGCGGCGCCGCCGGCTATTGTCAACGCCGCGCTCGACGCACTTTCTCCACTTGGGATTAAAGCCATCGACATGCCGCTTCATGCCGCGAAAGTATGCGCCTTGATCCGTGCTGCTCAAGAGGGAACGCTGCAGCAAGGCGACCCGGTGCTTCCCCCTGTTTTCGCTGTCTCTGACTGACCGCTCAGCCTCCCCGCTATGTGTGGGGAGGCTTTTTGTCTTATACCTGGCTGTTCTCTCGCATTGCCACCACCCAGATGTTCACCGCTTCGATGTCGGTGCGATAGAAAGAGTGTGGAGGAGCGCCGAGCATTCGCTCGATTGCGTCCATATAGGCGGCATGGATGGTGACAATTTCTTCGATGAGGTGCTGATCGTCGTCGCGCTTCTGATCTAATGAGAGGAGGAGCCTGGCATGAGTATTGCCCATGCCCTGCAGCAGGGACAGGATGACTTCGCCAGCTTTGTTGGGATAGGCGATAGTGAAGCAGCCTTCCTGAACACCTTGACGGACGATCTCAGTAAGCAGTGGCGCGCGCTGCTGGAAAACCGCATCGTCCACTTTCTGACGGACAATGGCGTTAGCGTCAGTGTACCAGACACGCCCCAGCCTGACCACTTCGGTCTTGTGCTCGACTCTCAAGCGGTCCAGCGTGTTGAAGAAGCCCTGGAGCTTTTCGATGGCGGAGAGGCCTGGATCATGGATGATGGAGAGCAGCGGCTTTTCTGACTCCTGTTTGATTCGTTCGATGAACGCCTCCAGCAGTGCCTTGCGTGAGTCGAAGTAGTGATGGAAGGCTCCACTAGACATCTGTACCTCGTCCAGGATGTCCTGGATCGACATCTGTTCGTATCCCTTAGTCAGCACCAATCGCTGAGTAGCATCCAGAATAGCTCTGCGCTTGGATGCCACCTCCTCTGGTTTGACGGTTCGTGCCATTGTATCCCTCAATTAATAGATAGATAGTCTTGTTATTAATTATAGTCAACTAACAATGGATGTCAAGCGGTCTACTGAAGATTGCTCATTTTCTTCTTAGCTCCCTGTTTCTTATAAATAGAGATGGACCGATGATATATTGGTGATAGAAAGGTGCAAATGTGATAGTTAGAGATCCAATAACGTGGGGCGCCTCACAGGCAAAGAAAGATATTTATGTTAAGATAGAGGCAACTGGTATTGGTTATCAATGTCAGAGAAATCTGTCGATGTATGAAGAATAATGGATTGAGGAGAACGTGTTCAAGCGAACTGAGTTACGATTGCGGTGGCCTCACCGATGGTCTGGCCTCGCCAGTCTTGTCATCGTCATCCTGATGCTGACGTCATGTGACAGTGGACGATCAAACGTCCAGCAGACGCCGACAGCGAATCAATTAGTGCCCTTGCAATTAGGGATTCCCGCGCAGGCATTACATGCCCCGATAACGGGCACCGTGCCTGATAATCAAATATTGCATGTTGGGGTGACATTCAATATTGATCAGGGGGCGTTGAAGCAGTTTGGGCAGGGCCGGACAGCGCAGCCTGGTCAATCCACAGACGCGGATGATATTGCGAGCAAACTGGGTATTAGCGACGCTGATTATCAAAAAATCAAGGCGTTTTTTGGTGTCAGCGATGCCAGTTTGCAGTTGAGCCAGACGCGCACGAGTATGAAAATCGATATCAAAGCGGGCTCGCTGGCAACGCTTTTACAGACGAAGTTTGTGTATCATAAGCAGAACGGGCGCACATACTATACGCCTGATCCGCAGCATATGCCGAAGGTGCCGCAGGGAGTTGCGGAAAAGATTCTGACGGTGACGGGCCTGGATAGTTATAGCCAGCCCCCCAGAGCCGGTTTGCAGCTCACTGGTGAACAGGCTCACCAGGGGAAAAGGCAGGATCTGGGCCTCTGTCCGCTGAGTGTTCCTGGTCTGGCCGGGCGCAATCAGGTTGCGCATTCCTATGGTTTTGATAATCTCTGGCAGCGTGGTTGGGCAGGTCAAAACATGACCATTAACCTGGTGGAGATCGATGGGGTTAGTCAGAGCGATCTGAGTGCTTACTTCTCTTGCGTTAACTATAAAGGGAAGGTTACCTACACCAATGTTGATGGCAGAGCGCCCGCGCCTGAGGGCGAGACGACGCTGGATATAGACATGATCGCCGGACTGGCTCCTGCCACAAATATTCATGATTATCAAACCGACATCAGTAAGGCTGCTGATGGTGGCTGGCAGAACCTGCTTGATACCTTCCAGCAAATCATTGATGACCATGCTCATGATACCCATTCCATGCAGGTAGTGAGCGTGAGTCTGGGTGCACCGGAGGAAGGGCTTACCTCGTCAATGGCAGCTGCATTCAATCAGCGCTTGCAGATCCTGACGCAGGTTGAGCATATGACAGTCTTTGTCTCCAGTGGTGACTGTGCGGCCTTTGCGGGTGGCGTCTATGGGCAGCTCGACGTAAGTTTTCCGGCCAGTAATCCGTATGCGACCGCTGTGGGTGGTACAGTGTTACAGGCCGACCTGGATGGCAACCGTACCAGCGAAACGGCCTGGTCGGATGGTTCGAATAAGAAAACGTGCGGTAATGCCTGGGGTACCGGGGGCGGTCTCAGCAAGGTTTTCGACCAGCCTTCCTGGCAGGCAGGAATCAACGGCCTGAAAAATCAGTATAGCACCGGCAAGCGGCAACTGCCGGATGTTGCTGCAGTCGCCTCTAACGTCATGGTTTTCTATCAGGGAACCTGGCTACCAGTAGGTGGGACGAGTGCCGCTGCGCCAATCTGGGCATCGGCCATGACGTTATTGAATCAGGGGTATGTGGCGACGAAGCACTATTATTCTTATGGGCCTGATACCTTCTACTATATCGAATCGCATGCTGGTCAGGCACAGCCTTTCCACGAGATAACAAGTGGAACAAATCTGTACTACAAAGCTGGACCCGGGTGGGATTATCCAACCGGTCTGGGGGCGCCTTACCTGCCAGACTTTCTGGCAGTCGAGCAGGCAACTACTCCCTAGTGAGATCAGAGATAGGGCCAGGAACCTGGCCCTATCTCTCTCAGTTCTGATAGACTGGAGCT
>JAFMRP010000496.1 GCA_017354095.1 Ktedonobacteraceae bacterium | reverse complement strand
CGGAAGACCCGATTCATGCCAATCCGCTGGGGTATTGCAATCTGGCGGGTCGTTTGCTGATGCGTCGCCATCAAACCAGCAGCGCCACCGTCTGAGAGAGGCGTGAGACGCCATTGCTCTCAAAAGCCGCACTCGCGCGGCGGATCATCCGTTCTTGACGTCGTCGTCGCTTAGCGGTTCTGACCGTGCGACGAGCGTCCCGAGAGGAGAGGCGCTGACAGGCAAAGGGAACGACGCTCAGCCCAGCCCATCGAAGAGTGGAGCCCTACGACGGGAACTCCACTCTTCTCTCCTCATACCAGCGACATTTCTTCGCATCTGCTCGCTGCTCTGCACACAAGTGCACTCGCATCAGGCGCCGCAACTGCTGAGATCTGCCTAACCCGTAGTGGGATGAGGAGCACCGGGTTTTGTTCCCCACACCGTCAGCAGATTCCAGGTGGCACGAAAATCGGGGCGCTGCATCTCTTCCAGGATGCGCTGCCGGAGGTCGTCATACTCCCTGGCGGCACTGCCTGCCCATTTCTGCAAAAAGGGGCGGGTCGTTTGCACCACATGCTCCACATCGTCGTAATACGCCTGCCCTTCAGGCGTTCTTGCGGGCAAGGCTAAGGCATGTGCCTTCGCCTGGACGCTCTGGCAGCCATGCTGCGTGAGGAGGCGTGGCAGGTGATCCGTCAGCCCGCTCGTCGTATTCGCGAAGAGATGTCCTGCCCGATAGAAGGACAACTGGAACAGTTCCCAGAACTGCGTGAGCGCGGGACTGTTGCTCAGATGGATCACCTCCTCATCGGTGACCCGGATGATGCCCCCTGGACGGGTCACGCGCAGCAGTTCACTGAGCATCTTGGGCCAGTCCCAGGTGCGCAGAAAACTGATGCCAAACCGCAGGTTCACCAGATCGAAGAAGGCATCAGGAAACTCCAGGATGCGCAAGGCATCCATGACCTGGAACTCGACCTGGTCACCCAGGTGCTGAGCCGCAGCCTGGGCACGTGCATACTCCATCATCCGCTGGCTAATGTCGATGCCCACGACGGACATCGCCGGGTCGTTCCGAGCCGCTTCCATCGCCCATCCTCCGGTCCCACACCCCACATCTAACACCCGCTGGAAGATCGTCGGATCAGGCTGTTCGGGAAGCACGCCTCCCATGCCGTTGGTAATCATCTGATCCTGAATGGTTAAGCGGCGCAACTCCCGTTCATTCTCGCGATCCTGGACCACATAGGTACTGGGATGCTCTCGTTTCGGAGGCTGCGGCGGCGTCTGCCTCTCATGTTGCGTCTGATCGTTGGTTGTCTCGTCACTCATGCTGGTCCTTCCTGGTCTCATCTGCACGGTATCGGGAACCACCCTGCACGTTCTCGATAACTCCACATACCCTCATTATATAAGAGCAAATACAGCGTGTCGAGCATTTCTAGCGACCATCCAGAAAACATCCTATCCCCTCCCTTCAAACCGTGAGCCAGCCCATGTGTGCCCACAGATGGTCCACCTTGAACGTCTAGACACCTTGAAGGAGATGCTTGATGTTGATGCCATCCAGTTCGGCTTCTGCGTGACCAGGAGAGGGAGGAGCAGAACAAGGGCTGATATGTGGAATGGATCTCATCCAACACGATGGAAACAGTCGACAGACCTAGCGAGACCATACGGATCTCTGGCTGGAAAGCCTGGTTTCCGATGGGAAACCAGGCTGATGACATGCCCAAAAAAACGGCAACTCCCCTGACAATGGCCACGCTTGCTTCTATGCCTTCATGATGGAGCAATATCGTCTCCCCTTCTTCAATGCGTGGCCATATTGTGTTCATCATCGCTCTCTTTTCCCACCGGTCGTATACGAGCTGTTTCACGCGGTAATCGTGCGGTCTTCAACCATTTGATGACTGAATCAATACGGTACTTCTGAGGATTTTTGGTTCGCGCCCATTTCGCGCGCGCAATCGCTTGTGATGAGAGTCCTGTCAACTCTATGATATCGTGTTTCGATATCGATGCTGGAAGACCATCATCCAGCCATGGTTGTATCTTCGGAAAGCGCGCTACCAGCGCCTGGACATCTGTCATTAGTTGGCTATGATCCGCGCGATGACCAGGGAGCATCACGATCTTTTTCGCTCCCTTCTCACGGCGATCATTCTGGCGATGATCCTCTCCGTCATCAGAGCCCTGATACGTGTTTTTCTGTGCAGAAAAATGGACGGTATGAGGGATGGAATGAAGGTACATGATCGGCAGAGATGATGGCTCCTGATCAGAGGTCATATTTTCCTCAAAGAGATCACTGGTCAAACCATTTGGCACACATCCATCCTGCTGGTTGTCGTGGTTGTTGCCCTCTCGTTCATCGTGCCATAATCTCAGATCAGTTACAGAAGATGATATATCCTGTGCGGGGTTTGCTCGTGCCTGCTTTTGTTCTTTGAGCCCCAGGAGATCTGGATCAAACATGTGCTTCAGTTGCGTAGCTACGACGGCGATCATGGTTTCTAAGTCAGCAGGTTGTTCCCAGAACCAACGGAAGGTTTTCGGCAGCTTCCTTTTCCGGAGTCGTTTATTCTGTCGCTCCATCTGCTCGACGGCGATCAGACGGGTCTGAAGAGCAGCACGTTGCTCGCGCTGTTCGACTTGCACGCGCAGAAAGTCGGCTTGCTTCTGCTCCAGTGCTGCATACTCCTGCACATTCATCGTTTCGAGGGGATTGCCTTTGAGATCGGAAACCCAGGCGAGAGCGACCAGGAAGAAAGGCATCACCGAGGCTGCATAGGGTAACAGCACCACGAACCAGACGCCAGTGAAAGCGTCACCAGCCGATACGTGCAAGTTATGAGCCAGGTTGCCCAGAAAGCTGATGAGCGTGCAGGCGAAGATGAAGCCCAGAATCTGAGCCGCACGACCTTTTTCGCCACGAGCCAGGGCATGGAGCATGGACTGAGTGAAGACGATGATGAGCAGGTCGAGTACCAAGCCCACCGCCCAGCCGGTGAGCGGTTCATAGATGCCGAAGAGATAGCCAGCGTTCTGGGTGGAAAAGAGCATGCACACACCATTGACCAGCCAAAACAAGCCGCGCATATTCCAGATACGACGCCCCCACCAGGCGCGTGTAGCAGGACGGCGAAGGAGTGACAAAACCATCGCCACGTTGAAAAGAGCCAGAAAAACGACGACCCCCACGATGGCGAGGGCGAGTGAGAGTACGAGTTGCTGAAGCATCATTTCCATGGGATATATTCCTTCCTCAGAGTCGATGACCCCAGAGCCAGAGTGACCGTCGATTTCATGCATGCGATCAGGAGGCAACTGGTTCCTCTGGCTCAAAGAGCGTCATCATAGACTGTTTGCCAAGCCGCTTGTAGCGGGGCTTGAGAAAGATTTGGCAGCGATTGGCAGCGGATACGTCAGCGCTGGTTTTGGCGCTGCCAACGTCGCTGCCAATTGGCAATTTTTTCGATGGTTAGAGAGGATCACTGAGGACTACTGAGATCTATCCGCCAGCTTGCGTGGTTGGTGGGTGCTTGCCTCGATCAATTTGCAAAGAATTTACAATTCTTTGAGCCTTTCCTCACGATGCTCTACATTATGCTGCTATCACGCACAGAGGCCTGCTCTGCTTATTTACGGAATTTCTTCTTCATTCCGATACCTTTCACGCTCACTTCTATGACCTCTATGGCCCAACTTCAGGCAAAATTTTGACATCCAATTTGACATCTAATTTACCGGATTACGACGTATTTTTGGGAACTCATACGACTGCTTATAAACGGTGAACGTTCGATGTTCATGCTCGCGGCGCGGTGGCGGCGAAGCGAAAAGAGAAGACAGTGGTATAAGACGCATAAGACATAGCAATAAGATCTGCGGAACTGGGGAATGACGGCAAGCCTGGCTTTGTCCACATAGGTGTCAGTCGTTTGTGTGGCGCTGTACCCTGCTAGTAAAGTGTTCTTGTACAGAGAACGAGAGCAGATAGCAACCGATGCTTGAAGGACTGAAGGAGATAGCAGTAAGTATTTTCTCCTATAATTTGCGCAAGGAACACTTGATGATGCATGGTGGCTTACTCCGTGCCTTCTGGCGATAGCGCTGTGCGTTCATCTGGATTGTAGTGGCTGGTTACGTGCTCACCCAAAGGAGCAGGAAGGACGCGGCGTAATGTGCAAAAGTGAGGTTGCGCAACTCCGTCAGCAGATCGAACTGGAACTGGATGCGATGCAGCGGGGGCTGTCTGGTCTCGCTTCAGGAACAGCCCGTCATAGCTTCATTCACGCGCGCATGGAGCGCATTGGTTCATGTCAAGATAGATTGGCGCAGCAGATTGGCGAAACGGCGGCGCATCATATCGTCTGCCAGCTCTATGTACGGGCCATGGACCCGGATATGGCCTTTGAGATGACAAAGTAGAAACCGTGTCTGAGGCAGAAAAAACGGTAGTTTGTCCTGCATCTTTCAGAGGAAACTGGCATGCTGAAGGAGTTCAATTCCCTATCCAGAATGCGTCTACCACAGAAGACCCACACCAGGCAGTTACCATATGTCCCCCAGATTTCTCAGAGCTTGCAGCAGCCTGTCGCGGACGTTCCTACACGTCCGGCGGGGCCAGCGCGGCTCCCTTTGCGTCCATTGGAGGTTGGGGTGGGCTGGCATGTGGGAATCACGCGCAGAGGGCGTCCCAATGAGGATAGCCTGGTGAGCGTGCAGGGCATCTGCACCTATCAGGGACAATTGGTACCGTTCGCTTTGCTGGTGGTAGCTGATGGTATGGGAGGGCACGAATGTGGGTTGGAGGCCAGCCGTATCGCCATTCAGAATATGCTGCATACAGTGCTACAGAACATTATCATTGGCAACGAA
>JAFMRP010000495.1 GCA_017354095.1 Ktedonobacteraceae bacterium | reverse complement strand
TGCTGTCCTCGCTCTTCTGCTGCGCACGTCCCAGAGCGAGGGCCTGTCGATAATACTCACCAGCCTGATGGAGCTCGCCCAGGGCTATACAGACTGCTCCCAGCCTGAACTGGATCTCACCCAGGAACTGCCAGCTGGACCCTTCCTGGCTGCATGCCAATGCCTCTTGCAGGAGGGAGCGGGTCTTCTCAAAGCGCCCCTGATGCATGGCTGCTGACGCGACAATGCCGAGGCAGAGGGCACGCCACTCCAGTATGGCTGCTTGCATATCGTCTGCATCACCTGTGCCTGTGGCTTCGAGCAATGCCAGTGCTTTCGTGGCGTGCTCCACTGCAGCCTTCGGGGACGGCTCTTGCAGTGAAGCGATGAGTGCACGAAAGGCGAAGACCACACCAACCCAGGGCAACTTCCCAAGGCTCCGCCAGCCATCCTCTGCTCTGTGGAGCAGGGCTTCGACGCGTTGAATGGCCCTCTGGGGAGGAGGAACCTGCTCACTCCGGAACTGGATCGTAATGGCAGTGTAGAAGCAGAGAGCTGGGTGTGCTTCCAACACCGCCTCTGGTAGCTGCTCCAGCCAGCCTCGGAGCATCGGCAGTTCATAATGCTGCCCCATGGTGCCGAAGTGTTCTATCAATACTCCGGCACGTTCCACATCATGAGTAAGTAGAGCTGCCTCGATAGCTTCTCTGGCTAGCTCATGCTCTTCATACCAGAGGCTGGCACGCCTTGAGATGGCACGCAGCGCCTCCTCACCCAGTCGGCGCGACGACTCGACGCGTATGGCTTCGGCGAAAAGAGAGGAAGGACGATACCACAGTTCCGCCTCGTCCACCGCTTCCAAAAAGAGGCCAGCGCGCTCCAGCGTTTCCAGGAGCGCGGTGCTGTTCTGCCTGCCTGTGACTACGTCGCAGAGCGGACCTGCGAGGCGAGGGAGTTCACAGGTCTGGAGCAAAAAGAGCTGAAGCGGTTCAGGCTGGGAGACGAGCACCTCACTGACGAAATAGTCGAGTAGTTGGCGGCGAAAGGAGTCAGAGTGCTGTCGTTCATGCAAGAGAGCGAGATGCCGTTCCACGCCACCCTGCGTCATCTGCCCGGCCAGAACCAGCAAGCGCAGGCCAGCGGCCCACCCTTGGAGGAGGGCGTCAAGCTGGATGATGGTTTGCTCTGAAAATACAGATGCCGTGGCGTCCTGGAGAAAAATGGCGGTTTCCTCCGGCGAGAAGCGCAGATCGGCGAGAGACAGTTCCTGCAGATCTCCACGTGCGCGCCACTGGACGAGGGGGAGAGGCGGCTCGCTCCGCGTCAGGATCATCACATGCACATGGGCGGGAAGGTGCTCAATGAAATAGGCCAGTGTCTCGTGAACATGAGGTTCGACGATCTCCTGATAGTCATCCAGGATCAAGATGCCATCACTTACCCGGTCTGCAAGATCATTGAGAAAAAGCGTCAGGGAGAGTTCCAGAGGAGCAGGCGCGAGAGGCGGTTGCAGCACAGAACCCTGCTGCAGGCGTGCGAGCGCCGTTTCCCCAATCTCGTGCTGCCAGGTTTGACAGGCCCTCATGATCGACCGCCAGAACTGCGCCGGGTCGTTGGCGCTCGCCTCCAGTGAGATCCAGGCGACGTGGGATATGCCACGGCAATCCCTCCGTTTGCGCTGCCAGGAATTGACGAGCGTGGTCTTGCCGGAGCCAGCTGGCGCCCAGAGCAAGGTAAGCTTATGTGAGCGCCAGGCATCAAGTTTGGCGAACAGATGTGGGCGCTCAACCAGGGCAAGCGGTAAGCGAGGAGGATGAAACCTGGAAACGAGCAGGGGAGTGGACGGCAAGAGGGAAGAAGGCGATAAGGAGGGATCAATGTGAGAAGGAACGGTATTGGTGAAACGCTCAGCTACCTTCTCTAGACGCGCAAGAGAGAGATCAGCCGTCCGGCCAACATAGCGCTTCACGGTTTGCCCATGGAAAGAGCGATAACCATACCAGTAGGGTCCGTTGCGCTGGACATGCTCTTTCCGCACGGTATAATGCACTCCAGATCGACTCCGAAAAGCAAAGGAAGAGATGCTCTCTAACCAGGCAAACCAGCCAGGGCTCTCTGGGGTGAATTCACCACGGACAGATCTCTGGATATCCAAAAGTTCATAGGCGTGCGCCGACTTCGACCACTGTACGAGAGAAAGTACTCGTTTGGGCATGAAAGCTCCTTAGGGAAGAAAGTCTGTTGGGAATTACCTAATTCGTTGTTTCTTCGGTAGTATAGCACAGAAATCGCTATTAGGTAATAGAGAGAAAGAGGAGTCTCAACAAACCAAGGTTTTTTGACACCCCTCATCCACAACACGTATCAACAAAAAACTCGTCGGCCTCATTGCACCATTTCCACTTCAGCGTTCATCCATTTCTCCTGCTCTTTTTTCTTGCCCAATCAAACCCACCGTTTCCGTGAGGGCCGGAAGAAAGCCATCTCTTTTTAACTCAAGCTCACGAGGGGTGAGCCCGGTAGGGGTTGGCTCATCTTGTAATCGGTCAAGCAATGACTGATTGAGGGTAATTCCTTGCTCGACCAGTTTGCGTTCCTCTTCACCAAGGGTGATGAGTTCGAGCATTCTGGTCAGATTGCCATTGGCCTCCAGAAGTTGCATCTTAGCCGAGGGCTTTGGGTGGTAAAAGTCACATTTGGCACAGGCCATTCGATGCCGACAAGCTGCCCACTCTGGGAGCGTGCAGTACCCATGCCCCAAATCAAAGTACTTCCAGGGCTGCCCGGCTAAGGCTGCGCCTGAAGTAATAGCATCAGTGTCAATCAGAACCGGAATGGAGGCCTGATTTTGCTGTAAAAAGCTTCCCTATGCAACTTTGACCGCCACCTTCGTCATATCAGCATCAACATAGTAACGGGTTGTTTCTGCCGTGCGATGACCCAGCCAGCGCATGAGTTGAAAGATGCTCATGGGATTTTCACAATTGCCCAGAAACGTTGCAATGGTTGCTCGTGCGCGGTGACTGGTGATCTGTCCTCGATGATCGAGAGGCGGCACATTGGCCTTTGCTGCAAGCAGTGGAATCAGCACGGAATTGATATACGATTGGCCCAGGCGTCGTCCTCTCATCGAGAACAGAAACGAGACTTGCTCGGCACTCTTCTGATCGAGAGCTGTATCTTGAGGAGAGCGAGCTCGTTCCCATGCAGCGATCATCTTCCCTACATATGGGGCGACTGGCTTTTTGAAAGCAGGGGCCGTTTTGTTGACAGGAACATGCAGATAACAGATCTCATCTGCACGAATCCGTTTGCCTGTCTCGGGATCAACAATAGCAGTGGCAGGCCATTCGATACACCCAAGTTGGAGACGACTAATTTCATCTGAACGCAGAGCAGTAAAGAGCCAGACCGCTGCTACCGCTCGAATCATTTCCAAAGGATAGATCGATGAGGAAAGATCATCTTGCTCCAGGTGCTGGCCTGCCCACACCAATTTGGCCCACAGAGCCTGATCAATCACGCGAGGATTGGGGCCGATTTTCTGACGAACAGAGCGAGGCAACCCCAAATACCGATCAGGGTTGAAACGCGAGGGAATCAGTTCGCTCTCCTGAAGATCTTTGAAGAACCGACGCGAGGTGGAAAGCAAGCTGTGAATGGAGCGTGGCTTCATCGGCAGCCCCAGACGAGACGCTTTGAAGTTCTCGAAACAAGAAGGATCAGAGCTGTAATCCCCGACCTTCCAATGGATGAGGGACGCAACACACTCTGTAGCAAAGCTGGCTGTCCATTGAGCAGGTGAGGCCATATCAGGATGATGCTGTTGTAACCATCGCCCAAATTCCAGCAGTTGGGTGTAATAGGATTGCGTCGTCGTCCGTTCGAGCGTCGAGAAGCTTCGCCATGTTTTGCACCAGTTTTCCCATTCCTCTACGACCGTTTCATCTCGGCGCTGAAAGAGGGACACCGATCTTGTGATGCACCGCTCGATTCCTGAAGATAACAGACCCAGCGATGCTAGGGTACGAGCGACAATAGCTATCATATGCCAGTAACACATGTTCTCGGTCTGATAGATCCATCGAATTTGCTCATCTGTGACGTGTTCGAGAAAGGGACTCCGAGCGAAGAGCAAGATGGTGCAGAGGGCGCGGGTCAGTTCTGTGGGCCTTCCCAGTGAATAGCCTTGTGAGGAAATAGGTCCAACAATGCGCTCAAAAGCTGCATCAAGATGGGCTTTCCCGAAGACGAGTGTGGCAAGTTTAATGGTTGGGATATTCTCGCCACACGCGCGGAAATCAGATACTGTTCCAAACAGGTAGCCAGCAAGCGTGACGAGCAATCGTGTTCCTGATTGGGAATGCGATCTTGGAGCCCAGGACCATCCAAGGTGGGTATTAAATTGTTCAAGGGAAGGGGCAATAAACTCGACCCAGGCAGACTCCCCCCAGGCCCAATACGGGACTTGCCGATAGTTCATCTCGCGAAGAAAAGCATGGAGCGTGGAAGAGTGGCGCGTAATCTGTGATTTTTCAGCATGGTTTCTCAGCCCGACACGACACACATCATCAAGTGGTTGTAAAAAGCGTTGGAGTGCTTGAACACATGTGCTCGGCCAAGGCCCTGGAGGGCATCCCTTCTTTTTCACTCGGGCGGCGAGCACAGCAAGAGCTTGCCGTTCATCTTCCGTAAAAAGAAGCGAGCGCTCGTAGTGTGTGCAATCGAGGGGCCATTGCCACTCACGAGTCGGGAATGAGGTGACTGGAGAAACAGGAGCCGTCATACCTCTCCCTCCTTGAGCGCGGCTGCAACCCAGGCATCGAGATCTGCCATGTGATTGGCTACAACTCCTGCGATATCGCGCCCACTCATATGAATGTAAAGG
>JAFMRP010001756.1 GCA_017354095.1 Ktedonobacteraceae bacterium | reverse complement strand
CCTGAAGCACAGCGGGAACGTGCAACGATGTTGCCACATCGATGGTATTGAGCCAATCTGTGTATAACGCGATCAGGCGAGAGAAAATGATCGCGATGAGAGGATGCTGAGGACTCAACGCCAGTTCACCATTCGTGAGCGCCTGGCGATAGAGAGTTTCGGCCGATTCTCTCTGACCTTGCGTCGCATAGAGATCACCCAGATCACAGAGGCTGCGTATCGTATCGGGATGCGCGGGACCCAGGGTGCGTACTCGCGTGAGATTCGCTTTCATGAGAAGGCGCCTGGTCTTTGTATCGTTGTTATGCATAGTATTCAAAATGGTCAGATCTTCTTTGTTGATAAAGTTGATTCATAAAGTCATGTATATTTTTTAACACATAGAGGGCTATTTCGTCAACTGGCTCACTCGCAGCAAAACTACTAGAGGAACAGAGAGCGTGGCCGTGGTCCAGTATGTCAGACTACGGCCCATCATTATGTGTTTCTGGCTTCGTGAAAAGGCCTATTGCCAGATATCAGAGGTACAATCACCCCCAGGATAGCGGATCTCGTGGGCACGTGCAGGTCCGGCAGGTTCCTTCCCAAAATCGACATAGAAATGCTCATTGATGTTCAGGCCACCGTGTTCGGTATCGCAATCGATCTGCAGCAGATACGAGCCGGTTGTGGCAAGGTGAGGATAAAACTGGTTGTCCCAGGAGCTATACAACGAATTGGTCACATAGAGCCGTTTGCCATCGAGGCTCAGCTGGAGCATTTGTGGCCCACCCTGCAGGGTATGTCCCTGCACCATTCCACCTCTGCCCAATAATCCACCACACCAGACCTGTCCTGTCAGCCGTGGATGTGCTGGATCACTGATATCATACTGGCGAATGTCCCCATGCAGCCAGTTGGAGAAATAGAGGTAGCGATCGTCCATAGAGATCAGGAAATCGGTGATGAGCGATGGGACTGGAATAGGCCAGCCTGCAACCTCCACTGACGGCACATCGATCACCTTTTCAACCGCCCACCGGCCATCGGGCTTATGCCAGTGCCACATATTACTGCTCAGGGCTGCCCCAACGAAACCATGGGTGCTGTCCGGATTGTGATGGAAACGCACCTCCAGGGGGATCAGCCCATCCTCTCCAAGATCGAAACCCTGACGAACCTCATGGGTATGCCAGTCCCAGAAGTGAAGCTGGCGACCGTATAAGCCCGCCGTGACATCGTCCAGGTTAAAGCCATCTGCAAATGTCCTGGGCGCGCCCCATTCGCTGCTGACCATGACATTATGCCGTGGCTGATACCAGAAATCATAGTTATAGCACATGCCCCTGGCGTTCTGTTCCCAGCGGCCAGCAATGTTAAACTCCTCGTCAAGCAGTAAGAAGCCGCCGGGACCATTGCCCTGAGCATCCCCGAGCATAGAGAGCATCACATGGCCGTCAGCCAGGCAGTGAACCGTATGGGGCGCGCTCAAATTGACCTTCTGTTGAATCTCTTCAGGCTCGATGACCTAA
>JAFMRP010001755.1 GCA_017354095.1 Ktedonobacteraceae bacterium | reverse complement strand
GCTGGGCGCTTCCCTGCCCAGACCCTACACACTGTCACGACAACCATACGCTCGCCAACACCTCCCACCCTGATCCGGTGCGTCAAGCAGCATCCTGCAACGCCAGCACCTCCGGATGGGGCACCGTTTCATTCGATTGGATCACCTGGTCATGTCACTCAATGCTGAGCAGAAATCGACGTAATGGTGAGCAGGTGATCAATTGCTCTTGCGTCACGTGGCATGAGGGGGCACATGTACCACATTCAACACATGTACATTCGTATGCTCACAATGCGTGAATGGGAAACAGAAAATACCGTTCCTGTGCCTCTCCATCCTGCCATGCTTCAAAGGCCAAAAAGGGAACGCTCGCTTCTCCCTACCCTCTGCAGGGCCTCCCATTCTGGAGAAAAAACCGAACATGCGACTCGGATCGGAAGGGAGCGAGGCTGTCGCCTACGCGAGCAGCGTCGTATTACCCAAAATCTCCCTCCAGGTCCGCTCTCACTCCCTTGCCATGACGTCCCCAGGCCTCTCAGACGCTGGCGCTGCTGGTCTGGTGTCGACGCATCAGCAAACGGCCCGCCATATTGCAGTACCCCAGCGGATTGGCATGAATCGGATCCTCCGGACGTGAGAGGTGAGGGATGCGCTGCTTCAAGAAATTGTGGAAATAGTACGCTCCTCCGCCAATGTTGAGCACGGGTTTGAAGCTTGCTGCCACGGCGTCTCGATCACTCTGACGCCAGGCGGAAGCCACAAACGAGACGATTTCTGCCCCAATCTGGCTAATCGCCTCGCGTGCCATCCGTTCCAGTTCATAGGGACTGATCGTTTTGCCATAGACGGACACATCGGGGTAGCTCCGACTGCCATCATCGGAGGCGAAGGCAAACATGATCTCGCGTGCCTCCAGCAGCGAGAGCGGGCGGTCGTATTTGTGCTCAAAGATATCGATGAGCATCTGGGTGGCCGTCTCAACGCCGAGAGGCTTGCCCTTACAGTACTCAGTGACCGGTACCTGGCCACGCGCCACGTACAGGTCGGTAGTCCGACCGCCAATGTCAATGACCGCGCTCTCCATCATGCGGCTCGCTGACTGCTGGCCATACGCAATCAGAGCCCCCGCCCCTTCCATCACCACGGTGGCAACCTCCACTGTGACGCGGTGCCAGATCTTCCCGCTGTCCATGGTAAAAACATGCGTCCCATCCAACGCAGCTTTGATCTCGCTGCGCAACTTCCTATTTTTAATATAGGTCTCAGCAGGCAAGCCTGTGACCACATAGAGCCCAAACTCCGCTTCCGGAATGAGCGACGCCGCCAGGGTGAGCAGGCCACGCAGACTATACTTGCTGGTGTATCGTTGGATGTCGCCACGTCCATGATACACCTCCACCGCCTGCTGTAAAGCGAGCTCTCCGACGGCGTGAGCCATCGCCTCCCCCTGAAACTGGATCACATGGGTGTCAGATTGATCGGTTTTGACACCCAGACTGCGCATGGCATTGATATCGGCTTTGGCAAATG
>JAFMRP010000494.1 GCA_017354095.1 Ktedonobacteraceae bacterium | reverse complement strand
CACGCCCAGCATCTCGCCCACGGCGACGGCCCGTCCGGGCCGTGGTACATCTCCGAACGCCTGCCCGGCCGAACCCTGCACGAAGCATGGACGACGGCAGACTCGCAAACGCGCCAAGCAATCATCGAAAGCCTCGGCGCTGCGTTGCGCGCCCTTCACCGGATTCCTGTCCCGGCAGGCCTGCTGCCACCCTGGCTGGCCCACGCAATCGCCGGGAAGAAGCCATGGGCTGCGTTCCACCCACCCGTGGTGAGTGCGGCGCTCCAGCTGGTCGAGGATGCCCGGCGACTGCCCGGCAATGACGCGCACCTGCTCGCCGACGTCACTGATTGGATCCAGGAGCGGCTGGCGTTGTTCGCCGCCGACGAACCCGTCCTCGTCCATGGTGATTTACATGGATCCAACGTGATCGTCGACCAAGGACGCGTCACTGGTCTTATCGACTTCGCCGAGGCGTTGGCTCAGCCGGCGGATGTCGAGCTCGACAATATCCTGCACTGGTGCGCGAAGGCGCGAGCGTTCCCACCCGTACCCGGCGAACAGGGACTCGACGAGACCACACTCACCGAGGTTCCCGGATGGCTGCACGGCGCGTATCCGGAACTGTTTGAGCGTGAGCATCTGCGTGAGCGGTTGAACTTCTACGACATGTACGGGGAACTCGCGCAAAACGCACACCACCCCCAGCCTGACGAACGCGAAGCGGCGCAGAAGCGCATCGCTCGCCTGCTCTCCGGCCATAACCATCTAGATGGACTCGTCTGGTAGGTCGTCGTCTTCGCGCCTACACGGGACATCGTGACCTGCACCCGAATCTGGGCGCGTGAGCTGGCTCAAGTCCGTCACGGCCGACACCGTCGTCGTACATACGCGGGACGGGCGGTCGATCCGAGGCGTCCTCGTTGGTGTGTACCGCACCGAGGTTGCGCTTGCGCACGCGTCGAGTCGCGTTAATCCACGCCGTGCAGAACTTTGCGCAGCTTGACGATATCTATGGACGCGCCCGCCATCCGACCATTGTGATGAATGCCAACACGCATATTGTGTTGCTAGGCACCGGCCAGGAAGAGGCTGTAAATTGTTTCATTCGGGCCGAGAAAAAGCACTAGAAGTTCGCGACCGCCCAGATCATTTCGCGCCTGACCCATCGTGGTTCTGTGGAAGTCGAGCGCCTTTTGCGCCGTTTGTGAGGTTTGAAGTGCAGGATTCCCTTGTGTGGAGAAAGCGCACTGGTGCTGGTACAGTCGGGGCATTGGACCAAGGAAACACCGCTCTCCAGAAACTGCTCCAGGTCAATGGGAACCTCCCCGAAGAAAGCACATTTTGGCTGGGTGGCAGGTTGTTTCTGGCTTTGCTCTCTCTTGTGATCAGACATCTGCTCAAGTGTCGGGGAAAGTGCCTGGCTCTCCTTTTTCGTGTTGCCAAGCTCAGTTTGTGCCGGACTGATCGATGCTGCATCCTGTGCATCGACGCTCGGCCCTGCACCATCAATAATCCGAAATGTATCACGACGAAGCATGAGCAGTTCGGCAGCTCGCTCTAGCGTTTCTTCTTGCACATCCGTCTGCCCATCCTCATATGTCCATTCCAGAGCTGTCGTCACCAATTTCATCAGGTTATCCATTGTTGCACGGCCAGAATTGGTTGGATCAAGAAGCGAGTGGGTAAGCCAGGTGTAGATGATGCCTGACCATTGGCGCAAGTTCAATTGGGGAAACAGTTCCCGGTACGGGGTTTCCAACGTCGCCAGGACCTCGCGCACTTCTTCGGAGGTATGTCCTGTAATTCGACAGAATGGCTCTAACTTGTCCATGCGACGGCGGAATTGCAACCACATGGTCTCAGGCTGATCCAGGATTTCCTTCAGTGGGATCGTGGTTCCACGCCCGGCAGCGACCAGACACAGGCCAAGGCGGTGATTGTATTGTAATCGTCCTTGATCGGTAACTTCCTTGAGGAACATCAAATGCTGGAGCGAGAGATCATGCGCATCATCCACCACAATCAATTTTGTCCCATACTGGTGAAGATGCCCCATCAGCTTGGGCTTGCGGGTGCGCCAATGGCCTGGAGTCTTGATCCCTAAGGTGGCAAATAACTGGTCTCCCAGCGCCTGTTCATCATCATTGTTTTTGGGGCACGTCACGGCCAGAATCGCCGGAGCACCCGTTGTTTCGACCAGATCGCGAATGCTCATCGTTTTGCCGCTCCCTGGATCAGCCACAATCACATGCCATGATCTCTTGTGGAGAGAAGATCGCAACATGGCCTGGAACCGCTTAGCGAAGGGGGTCTCGACGAAAAATTCTGTCCCAAAAAGGGGATGAGTCATGATTACGACTCCTCTCGAAATCTCCGAATACGTAAGGGACGAACCGGACGATCCGGGTCCGTATCCCGGACGGCTCTTGGAAGTGCCGTCACGGCTGGTTTCTTCTCCTCAAGACTGGCCAAGCGTTCGAGGACTTCTGCCGGGTGGATCTCCTCGCGTTGGCGATCCCACTGCCGCCCACGTTCGCCTTGGCGAATCTCTGTATTGGGGCGTTTGCGCGAGCGCCCTGCTTCCTCCTGGATACGTGCGCGAGTGTGCTGCCCCAGATCGCGCGCCTGTTTCGCCTGCTCCTCGTCATGTTTGCGCATGGCTTTGGCTTCCCATTCGCTGACGCGGCCTCCCATGAACTGCGTGCAGTAGGCTTCCCCCAGATACGTGCCATCAACAAAGAGATAGAGCACACCGATATCGCGCCGGTCATAGTACACTTCAAACTCCCGGCCAGCAAGCCGAGAAAGTAAGCCAGGGCAGACATACCAGCGACCATGAAAAGAGAGTCGGTTTCCTGAAGAGGTGTGATATCCATGTCCAGGAGTTTTTCGATTGATCGCCTTCATGAGCAAGAGCCTGAGATCATCACCCGATCCCAAATACTGCGGCACTCCGCTCTGCGCAACCGCGTGTTCCCAATGGACGCACCGTTTTTGCCGTCGAAGTGTGTCCCAATCTTGCTGGTAATCATCAACAATGGCCTGATAGAAACACCGTTCCAGTTCTTCCAGCGTCATCCCACCAGCCTCTGCTGCTGTTTTCGCGTCATGAACCCCATGACTGGTGTTGGGCAGGCGTCGTTCAAATCGCTGAGTCATCCACCGAAAAAGCGACTCGACGGTGCCTTTTGCCGATGGAGCGTATGGGGGTGCTTGCTCGGTAATGATGCCAAGCCGATCTACCAGGACTGATCGGGCGCGTTCGGAGGTAAAAATCTTCCCCCGGTCATGAAAAATGATCGCAGGCTTCCCGTAACACGGCCAAGGGTGTTCACATCCCATGAGTCCTACCAGACGATCTTTCGGCTCTAATGCCTGTTTTACCAGGCGCATGTAGTCCTCTTCCTTCAACGGGCCAAGAGCGAGGACTGCCCCAAGAATTGCTGCGGTTTTGACGCAGATAAGCACTGCTGCATGGACTCGCTCTGTGACAGCAATCCCGTCAGGAGTCACGACATACAATTCAAGCGTGTGCTCATCCACCTGAGTAAGCAAGGCTGGGGAGGGAATGGAAAGGACAAACGATTCTGGCGAGGAGCGTGGACGCGGGAGTGACTTTGCCCGCTCACGCACGGCCACCAGATCGGGGTCTTTCTTGAGCCGGGAGATTTCTGTGCGGACTTGTTTGTAGGAAGGAAGCGTAACCTCTGCTCCGGTCTGGGAAGAAAGGCGTGCTGCCACCTGGCGCATTTCCGTGTGCTCAGCAATGGCAACCATCGTGAGGCGGGTCGGGAGGAGAAAGAGCCGACGAATGCACTCCTGAAATGCCGGGGGCATCGTCGTTTTGCGAACATAGGTCCCAAGAGGAACGCAGGCAATCTGACCCAGTTCACGAGTCCGTCGTACCAGCCGCCCCAATGTTGAGCGGGCGATACCCGATTCTGCCGCAACCCTGGTTTGCTGTGCCCCGGCCAACACTTGCTCAACAGCCCGTAAATTGCGATGAAAGCGCTCTCGCTGGGCATCGGAGAGAACAGAAGCATCAAAGGTGGAACCAGAAACGGAGGGGTGAGATTCGAGGGAGATGGCTTGTGGGAGAACCTCCGTTTCTGGAAGAAGGGTTTCAGGGAGTGCATCAGGGACAAGAAGTGGTCCATCAGGTGACAGCAGAGCAAGAGGAAGTTTGCGATCTAACGTCTGCTGCTCCAGATCAACCAGGAGATGCCCTGCGGCCAGGCTGTCTCCTACCACTTTCCAAATTGCCGCTTCGACAAGGCTCGAAGGCCATTTCCCGGCAAGACGGCTCTCGACCTCTTCGACGCTGGCGACCTCTCCGGCGGGCCAAATCTCTTGCAAAGCGACAGCAATCTCCGCAAAGGCCGGAAAGGGCCGACGCCTCGCATGCAAGAACACCAGATTGTAGTGGCGCTGCCGGGTAAGGGTGTGTTCAGTTCCGAGCCAGAACACGCCTTGTTGGATGTGTGCCAGCCTTCGCGCGGCCTCGGCTTTTGCCAGGTTGCGATCACCTCGTTTGTCATCTTCCATGCCTGCCTCGGCGATGAAGGACCTTCCTGATTGGAGCATCCCAACGGCATCAGGAAGGTAATGGTGGGGTTTTCCTTCAAAGGTGTATCCGATGGCAAATGGTGCATCCTTTGGAAGGGGTAATCGGTACGCACTCGCGAATGCCGCGCCAATATCGCCGCGAGCATAGCTGACCACCTGGGGGTGGTATTCAAGCCACATGAGCAGGCGCTCTTCCAACTGACTACAGAACGGTTGACGCAGAGGGGATGCCGCGCCCATCTTGAAGCTAGGAATCCATCCCGAGATGGAACGACCTGCAATTTTGAACAGATCAATGCCATCGACAGCTGGTGTAACCATCAGCGTCTTT
>JAFMRP010001754.1 GCA_017354095.1 Ktedonobacteraceae bacterium | reverse complement strand
CTCGCGTACCCTTGAGGTGCTTGGCCTCTCTGAGCAGATCAAACACGCAACCCACTTTCAATCAGTGCGTGCTCAGTTATCGGCACTTGATCACATGACCCAGCGCAACGAGATGCGCAAGCTGGCCGCTGCCCCCGATGTGCTGGTGGGAAGTGTCCAGGCGATCACCGAAGCCGGAGAAGTGCTCATCGCATCGGCATCTGGTAGCCAGTTAAGCGCCGCTGCATGCGGGGCGGGCAAGGTTCTCTGGGTGGTGGGCACGCACAAGCTCGTGGGCACGCTCTCCGATGGACTGCGCCGCATCCGCCACTATTGCCTTCCCTTAGAAAGCGAACGGGCCCAGCACGCCTACGGCCAGCCCAGCGCTATCAATAAACTGTTGACCATCCATGCCGAACATGAGTCTGGTCGTATCACGATAGTCCTGGTCAAGCAGCAGCTTGGCTTCTAGCAGATTTGGGAAAGCGGCTTGAAGAGAACCATCAGAAAAGTGCAACAGCTCTGCAGATTGAGCACTGACCCTCCACACGCATGATCGTGTTTCGCAGAAAGCTTCAAAGGAATCGAGCGGATAACCACTCATAATACCCGTTAAGAGGGATTAAATCTCTCCAAATTTAATCCCTCTTAACAGCAAGCATATCGATCAGACGATGGGTCTCCAGATTCACGATGATTGTGCTGTAGATGCGGTCACGACGAAAGGCAAAATCATCAGACCAATCTTGGTGAAGGACGCTGGTGGAGCGAGAGAGGCGGCCTTCTGGCAGCGTAAGAGAGGAGAAGGGACCCCTTCATTCCCAGGTGTGGAGCCAGGCGTGAACCCACTTCGGCACAGGTGGCAAAGCTCAGGACACGCAGTGCCTCTCGAAGCCGATTGGTCATCTGTGCCCAGGGCCAAACCAGTTCAGGGAGCCTTTCGGTAAAAATGCGATGAGTGCAGAGAGCATTGCGACAAAAGAAGCGACGTACCCTTAATTCCAGGATGACGAACTGGCCGACTTCAGGAAGGTCGGGCACAGTTCACAGGTAATGGCTGTGAATAGACTCTGAAGCAGCGGCACAGAGTGGACAACGAGCAAGAGCAGCGGTGGAGCTAACCGAGATAATGATTTGCTTTTCTTGTCGGCAGATCTGCTCGATTACTAAGCCATCACTCAAAGAGAGCAAGAGAGACCCTTCCATCTGATACCTCGTCCTTGTGATGAAGAGATTGCATACACCATTCTCTTAGCGATGAGTATATCAGGGTGGCACTTTTCAAGCAGACAGACTGTATTCATCAAAGCTGATGAAGTCCCAATAGGGGTCTTACACAGGTTTGATACTACTGGCGAATCCCGAAGAAGCTGACGAGAAAGAAAGAGAGAAGTCAGAAAATGAAGGAGAAACCGGAAAGGCAAGTGCCACGAGGAGAACACCAATGTCACTGAAACCGCAAGCGATCTCTCCTGTGCCTGAGGAAACCGCCCGAGTAGCACGAGCTGCATACCCGAAAGGCAACGTCTACCTGCAA
>JAFMRP010000493.1 GCA_017354095.1 Ktedonobacteraceae bacterium | reverse complement strand
CACCTCAAAGCCCGTCGACCAGCCTGGCCGTCGCTCGTGGCGCGTCGTTAAGCCTACTGAGCCGCTCAGCCCTTATGCTGAACATGTTGTGTATGGCTACCTGGATATGACCTCGCTGCTGCATAACAATCCCGCCGCGATTCGCCCTGCACGCGGTGGTCCCACAGGCAGCGTTTAGCGCGGCCCGACATATTTCGCACGTGGTCTGATCATCTGGCCGCCATTGTATTGTTCGATCGCGTGGCCGATCCAGCCGGCGGTTCTACCCAGTGCGAAGAGCGCCAGGGCCATTTCGCCGGGCAGTTGCAGCGCTCCGGCCAGTGTGACCAGCGCCACATCTAAAACCGGTTCGCGGCCCGTGATCTCGCGTACCGCTGTGGCCAGGGCGCGTGTGCGCTGCACTACAGGTGCGGTAGGGTATGCCTGTTCGACGAGGCCTAAGAGCAGCCTGGCGCGTGGATCTCCCTGAGGATAGAGACGGTGTCCGAAACCTGGCACACCCTCACCGCGCCGGATGCGCTCGGCTACCATGGGACGCGCGGCCTCCGGTGTGGGGATATCGCGCAGCAAATTCTCCACAAGCAGGGTCTGGCCACCGTGCTTGAAACCTTGCAGCGCGGCCAGCCCGGCAATGACGACCTGGTAGAGATTCGTGCTGGTGGAGGCGACGATGCGCGCGGCAAACGATGAGGCGTTCAGTTCATGGTCCGCGCAGAGGATCAGCGCGGTTCGCAGCAGCGCTTCCGCTGGCGTCTCGCTTAGCTGCCAGCCCCGCCGCAGTTGGGCAACGATCGTTTCGTCTGCTTTCGCCTCTCGCCCGGCCAGCGTTGCCGCCATGAGTTTGAGGATGCGAGCCCCGCTGCGCAGTAGATTGCGGGATTGCGCGTCCAGATCGTAGGCGGCGAGGTCGCTGGCGGAGGCGGCGGCCAGCACGACCTGGAGCCGCTGCGCTGGCGGTAACGCTGTGTCGAGCTGGCGCGGCGTAGGCGGCCCGCTCTCGGCGAAGATGCCCGGCGCGCTGGATAACTCTCCCGTCCAGAGCAGGGCCGCGATCTGTTCAAATGTGCTGCTCGTGGCGAGCTGCAGCACTTCCTGCCCCCGGTAGTAGACACGATCTTCGTCGATCAGCGTCAATTCCGACTCCAGGATCGGTATCCCCCAGTAGATGGCGTTGGAGGCCGCCTGCGAAGGATCGTGGCGATACGTCTTCTGCTCGATCAGCCGCTGGATATCCTCTGCGGCGTAGAGCCGCGCGTGATTCTTTGTGTTGGCTGGTTCAGAACGGATCAGGCCCCTGCTCACGTATGTATAGAGCGTCGCCAGGCTTACGTGCAGCGCTTCCGCCGCTTCTCTGGCCGTAAGATAGCGCACCTGCTTCACTTATGGTTTTCTCCCTTACACTTGTTAGTCAATCCCTTACGCCTGTTAGTTAATATCGATTCTATTATCGATATTGACAATGTCGATGTCAATTTATTAGATTGAATATGGAGCAACAATGGCTATAGCAAAGGAGCAAGCAATGCCTACAATTCCAGAGCCTGAACAACCTGAATATTTTCTCGATAGTTTTCCACGCGATGACTTCCCTGCCTATGTATGGACCGAGCGCCCGACAACGCTGCCGGAAGAAGCCTGGACCACGGAGACGACGCATCGCGACGGCCAGCAGGGCGGTCTGCCGCTTTCGACCGAGCACAGCCTGAAGATCTACGACCTGCTGTGCCGCTTTACCGGCACGTCGGGGGCAATTCGTCAGGCGGAGTTTTTTGTCTACCGGTCTTCGGATCGTGCGTCCCTCGAAGCAGTATTGGAGCGCTATCGTGGTGGTGCACCCATTGAGCCGACGACCTGGATTCGTGCCGCTGCCAAAGATGTGGAACTGATCCGCAGCCTGGGTGTGCGCGAAACAGGTATGCTCGCCTCCTCCTCTGACTACCATACATTCCATAAGTTTAAGCCCGGCGGACGCAACCAGGCCGCGCATACATACCTGGAGGCGGTACGGATGGTCCTCGATGCGGGCATTCGTCCCCGCTTGCACCTGGAAGACGCTACGCGCGCGCCAATGGATTTTATGCGGCCCTTTATTGAGACCGTGTTGGAGATCAGCGAGCCATATGGCCCCGCGCTCCGGCCCAAATTCCGCCTGTGCGACACGATGGGGCTGGGCCTGCCCTACGAAGACGTCGCCTTGCCGCGCAGTATCCCGCGCCTCTTCCAGACAATGCGCGCCATCGGACTGCAATCATCCGACCTGGAGTTTCATCCACATAACGATACCGGGCTGGTGGTGGCTAACTGCCTGGCGGCGGTGCGCGCCGGCTGTAGCGTAATCAATGGTACGATGCTGGGCAAAGGCGAGCGTTCCGGCAATGCGCCGTTGGAGGCCACGCTGCTGCACCTGGTTGGCATGGGCTACTTCCGCGATAATCAGCCAGATTTTACAAGTTTGAACGAACTGGTAGATTTGTATGCCGGGATGGGTGAGGCGATCCCGCCGAAGTACCCGCTCTATGGACGCGATGCCCATCGCACGCGCGCTGGAGTGCATGCCGATGGTCTGAACAAATTCTGGTGGATGTATGCGCCCTTTAACGTACCGAAACTACTGGGACGCCCGTTGGAGGTCTCGTTAACGAAAGAGAGTGGGCTTGCTGGCCTGGTGTTTGTGCTGCGCCAGCATCTGGGACTGGATCTGGCAAAGGACGATCCTCGCCTGCTCAAAGTGCATGACTGGCTGATGACGGAATTCGACAATGGTCGCCAGACCAGCGTCGAGTGGGAAGAGCTTGCTCCAATAGTCAAACGCTACTTCTAGCTGGTCTTTACTTCTTCAAGCTTTACCTGAAAGATATCGCAGCGGGAGGTGCAGGAGGGCGTCAGCCCTCCTGCATATTTTCCCCCGCGCCGCCGCAGGCGATTCCTCTCAGTCCGCCTGACCGCGCAGCAGTAGCCGCGCCAGCGGCGTTGGCGGGCTGGACAAGAGACCTGCGCATCCGTCAAACTTCGTTTGACAGACTACTTTGCTGTAACTTGACAACCCGGACGGGACAACATACGATTTGTGTGTACAAAGGCGAGTCTTATCGGTAATGCCATCCCGGAAAGGAGAGCAGACCATGGAACGCGACGACGATGCACGCAATAATGAAGAAGACGTACGCAAGTATGAGATGAACAACCAGCGTCCCTGGATCCTTGTGGCCGCCTGGTTTGGCACGATTGCCCTGGTTGGACTGCTCAAGCGTATTATGGACCGTCAACGCCCCTCTTAAATCACGCAATCAAGGGCCTCCCACTAGGGAAGGCCCATTTTTTGTCACTCGATATAATAACTAGATCTCTGCTCGAAACGTTTTCCCCAATGCTGTTCCCAGACCGAAGTAATGACGGAAATTGTAGATGAGGGGATGCCACGCCTCCGGGTTAATATATTGCTCACCCTTGATCACACTCAGATGTGCATGCACACGAAGTACTTCCACCTCGACAATATATGACGAATCTGATTGGTGAAAAGGACGAATAGTTTGAACACGTGCCTCAAATTGCAATGGGCACTCTGCCACTCTGGGAGGCACAACACTTTCAGACGCAAGAGGTGTCAAACCTGCCGCAGCAAATTTTTCTTGCTCATAGTGAAATTGTGCTGCTTTTGAGGCCGGAACAGGATCTTTCCCTGTCAGTGGTGCCAGGCGCTCTACCGCTTGCCACAAGCGGTCAGATGGAAAATTCAGGACACACTCTTGTGTACGCTTGAGATTTTCTATGGTCTTGCCAGCAGCACCCAGGCCCAGGACCACGGTATAGCCCAGTGCCCAGGCGGAAGACATGGGAGCGAGATTCACACTCCCATTTTCATTGAGTGTGCTGATGAGAACAACAGGTGTCCCAAAGTACAGAATAGACGGTGTGAGGGAACGAAAGTGGTCAGAAACCTGTTGCTCAGAAGAGACGGATTGGTTTGTCATTCTATCCTCCAGCGCTTTTTGCTCCCACCTATTGTAAAACAGAAATATATCGTGTATCATCGAAGTATGGATACACAACCCGATATCGCTTCCATCGCTTTTTTGCTTGGAGAACCAGCCCGTGCCACGATCCTCACAGCCCTTCTTGGTGGCGTGGCTCTACCCGCCAGCGAACTGGTCTTTCGCTGTCAATTGACGCAGCAAACCGTGAGTGCACATCTGGCGAAACTGGTTGCGGGGGGACTCCTTGTGGTCGAACCTCGTGGGAGGCATCGCTATTATCGGCTCGCCAATGCTGAAGTAGGGCATGCGCTCGAAGCCCTTCAGGTCGTCGCCCCTCGCCCGCCGGTCCGTTCTTTGCGACAATCTGAAGAAACCAGAGCGCTCTGCTTTGCTCGCACCTGCTACGACCACCTTGCGGGAAAACTTGGCGTGAGCATCACACAAGCGATGCTCCAACGTGGCTATCTTGCAGAGGCCGAGAAAAGCTATCTGCTGACGACTGAAGGAGAACAGTGGCTCACCCACCTGGGTATTGATGTGTCTGAGGCCAGGCATAAGCGGAGAGTATTTGC
Organism: Ktedonobacteraceae bacterium; assembly: GCA_017354095.1. GTDB lineage: Bacteria > Chloroflexota > Ktedonobacteria > Ktedonobacterales > Ktedonobacteraceae > Bu33. Next base: position 337 of record JAFMRP010000493.1, on the reverse strand, counting down.
AGCCTCTTGCCTTGATTGGAGTGAAAGACGCTCTCACCTTGCAGGTGCGCTTGGCGCAAGTTTTGCCACCCGGTTGTTTCAGCAAGGATGGATCGTACGATCATCAACCAGCCGTGCGATTCATCTCTCCGAGGCGGGTCAAAGCGGTCTTTTGCAAGAACTTGATCTGCGATTCTAGAAACGGAAAGACACGTAGAAGATTTTTTACAGGCTCTCAGTCCCGGTTGAGGAAATCAATCAGCTCATCCCAGGGATAGGGACCGGGACAGAACCAGCGCCCAACCGGGTCCATCGAATAGTGCCCGGTAATGCCGCCACGCTCGTCGGCCAGGCGGCG
>JAFMRP010001753.1 GCA_017354095.1 Ktedonobacteraceae bacterium | reverse complement strand
TGCTTGAGCCGTGTGCGGTGAAAACAGCAAGCACGGTTCTTAGGGGAGGGCGATGGCAGTAATGCCATCCCCTTACCCGGTGAAAGTCACGCCTACGAGGAATGAACGACGGCGCTGGAGCGTAGGAATCCCCCGCCATAACGCGAAGCGTTTGGCGGCGGGAGAATGTCAAGCGGGCTTTGTCAGGAAAGTCGACCATCCAGCGTCATTAACAGAATTTCCCAGTTGATCTATGTTCAATCAAATCAAACCAATCGCAAACCCACAGAGTGGGTGGAGGGCAACTACCCGCCGCGCCGTTCAGATTATCAACCTGCCCCTCCTCCTCTGGGCTGGATTGTCGGCTTCTCCAGGCCTGTGGCAAGGGGCGAAGCCTGTGCAAGCCTCCGCTAGTGAACGCTGCGCGGCGCCAAGCGTTCAGGAGAGCGCTTCGCTGGAAATCGGCAAGCCGATTGAACGAGAGATCCCCGGCGGCCAATCGCATTCCTACAAGATCACGCTGATCTCCGGTCAGTACCTGCATATAGTGGTCGAGCGACGAGGGATAGACGTGGCGGTGGCGCTGTTTACGCCCGACGGTAAGAAGACCGGCGAGGTGGACGACAAGCAGTCGACTGAGGGGGCAGAGGATATCTCGGCGATCGCGGAGGCGCCCGGGTCATACAGGATCGAGGTGCGTTCCCCTGAAAAGACTGCCAAAGCAGGACGCTATGAGATCAAGGTAGAAGCGCTGAGAGAGGCGACCGCTGAAGATAAGTATCGAGTCGACGGAGAGTCGATCTTTCGGGAGGCGGAGCAGTTAAAGGATGGAGCGCTGGAGGACAAAAGAAAAAGCGTCGAAAAGTATCATCAAGCTTTGGAACTGTATCGAAGAGCGAGTGACCGCAATTGGGAGTCTCAAATACTCAACAACCTCGGCGAGGTCTATTGGTCGCTGGGAGAGAGGCAAAAGGCGCTGGAGACGGTCAATGAGGCTCTGTCGATCAGACGGGCATTAGGTGACCGCCTGGGGGAAGTTACTACGCTCAACAACATCGGCGTGGCCTACCGTCTATCAGGAGAGATGCAGGAAGCGCTGGAGAAGTTCAATGAGGCTCTGCCGATCGTACGGGCAATCGGTGACCGCCAGGGGGAAGCTTTTACCATCACCAACATCGGCATGGTCTATGAGTCATTAGGAGAGCCGCAGAAGGCGCTGGACAAGTACAATGAGGCGCTGCCGATCCTACAGGCAATAGGTGAGCGCGAGGGAGAAGCTGTCGTCCTCAACAACATCGGCGCAGTCTATCAGTCATTAGGAGAGCCGCAGGAAGCGCTTGAGAAGTACAACGAGGCTCTGCCAATCAGACGGGCAATCGGTGACCGCCAGGGGGAAGCTGTCGCCCTCAACAACATTGGCGAGGTCTATCAATCATTAGGAGAGATGCAGAAGGCGCTGGACAAGTTCAGCGAGGCTCTGCCGATCAGGCGGGCTATAGGTGACCGTAGGGGGGAAGCTATCACCCTACACAACATCGGGA
>JAFMRP010001752.1 GCA_017354095.1 Ktedonobacteraceae bacterium | reverse complement strand
CGCACACAATCGCGGATGTGGCGAGCTGCGAGATCGCGATATGATCGGGGTGGCCATACAGCCCCTCTGGTCCAAAGGTAACCACCACCTGTGGTCTGACCTGCCTCAGCAGGCGTGCGATCCTGGCCACCGCCTCAGCCGTATTCACCTGGTCCAGGTCACCATCAACATAATCCAGAAAGTCAAGGCGCGTGATACCCAAAGCAGCGCAGGCCCGGCGAAGTTCCAGCTCGCGCATACGTCCCAGCGCCAATTCGCCAGGGTTCTCATTTGGATGGCCAAACCATCCACGCTCACCGCGTGTGGCCGTCACCAGGGAAGTTTCTATGCCCTCTTCGGCATACTTTGCCAATGTTCCTCCCAATGCCAGCGATTCATCGTCCGGGTGAGCCAGTATGCCCATCAGCTTCAACATGGACACTATCTTAATCCTCTTTCTTTACATCCAGCCTCGTTACTATGCACAAAATCATGACAATATCCCCCTCATTCCCACGCAGGGAACTGTAGCGTTTGGGGGATGACCTGTCACCAGATCAGCAGGTTAGCGACAACAGGGACACATACAGAGGCGACAACAGGCAGGAAAGAGGACATAAACAGAGGACAAATCACCATCCTGGCGCGCACCAGAGGCGGCGCGCACGGCGACTACAGAGCATAATGCTCGCGTTACAAGAGCATCCCGATACATCTACCTACCTCTTTATTTTTATTGAAAATTTTTGCGTTCAGATCGACTTTGCATGCTATTGTTGATTTAATTGACCAGTTGTGTCAAGTATAAAGAGGAAAAACCAATAAGTCAAGTGAAAAGTTCACATGTATTGTTCCCGATAGAGAGATGTGACAAAATCACACCTTCCAGAGCTTGACATTCTCTCGCTATAGCTATATATTTCATATATATCGATGGCATATATATGAAAGGAGGCACAAGTGAGCAAGGAGAACAGGAGTCGTTATGCCATACTCGGTGCATTGAGTATTATGCCTCTATCGGGCTACGGCCTGAAGAAGTTCATGGAGAGAAGCACCAGCAATTTCTGGGAGGAGAATTTTCCACAGATCTATCCAACACTCAAGCAGCTAGAGCAAGAGGGGCTGACGACCAGCCTGCTTATAAAACAGGAGGGGCGTCAAGAGAAACGGGTCTATTCTCTGACCGAGCAGGGCCGTGAAGAGTTGGACCGCTGGCTGCGCACCCCACCAGCACTTTACCAGGTCAGGCGCAATGAACTGCTGCTCAACCTCTTCTTCGCGAGCCAGGTCGAACCTGCCATCACGCTGGAACATGTACGCAGCTACCGCGCCCGGGTGATAGAGTCACTGAAACATCTTGAGGGTATCGAGCAACAATTGCCCACCTTCATCAATGAATCAACCCAGCCCCGTGATAGGCAATACTGGTCGATGGTTCTGAGCTATGGACTGCTGGAGGCAAAGGCCAACCTTGCCTGGTGTGATGAGGCCATCGTGACTCTTGAGCAATTGGCTCAGGAAGAAAATAAATAATGTAG
>JAFMRP010001751.1 GCA_017354095.1 Ktedonobacteraceae bacterium | reverse complement strand
GGGGGAGGCATGGGTGAGTTGTACCATGGTATTTTGTCAATGTTCATAGCAATGGATTGTGAGCTCTCACAAGCGCTAACAAAAGTATAGTACATGGTTGCTCAGAGGACAAGTAGTGACAAAAATGTGGTATAGTAACAGAAAAGTAACTATGTGAAGGGAGCAGAGATGCGCATAGGAGAGTATCGATATGAGGAGCCTGGCTGCCCTACGGAGGTGACGGTTGGGGTGATTGGAGGGAAATGGAAGACGCTGATCCTGACCTTTTTGTTGTCGGGTCCGCGGCGTTTTGGCGAGATAAGCCGGTTTCTGCCTCAGGCGAGCAAGCGTATGCTTACGCTTCAACTCCGCGAGCTGGAGGCGGATGGGGTTATCCACAGAGAGGTCTATAAGGAGGTGCCGCCAAAGGTGGAGTACTCACTTACGCCGTGTGGGGAGAGTCTGAAGCCCATTTTGCTGCTGATGGCGGATTGGGGGCAGCAACGTATAGATAGTGGTAAGGCAGGAGTGAGTGAGGGGTGAGGGCGGGTTTATAAGTAGAAGTTTTTGGGAGAACACCGTTGCGAGAGGGGACGAGCGGGCAGCCTCAAGGGCCCCGCCCGGCCCCTCTCTACCCCCTGCCCCTACAGATCCGTCGTGGCCTTCCGAGAAGCCGGTGGCCTTACGTATCCCGGGAGTGTGGGAGGAGTTGCCAGAGGGCGTGGCCGTGGGTCTGGGCATCCTGGAGGACGTGGAGTTTGTTAGTTTCGGTGGTGATCCAGCGGTCGAAGGTGGTCCGGGTGCAGAGGAGAGCAGCGGCGGGTGGGGCGAAGCGCTGGCTGAGCTGCTGCCAGAGAGATTGCAGGGCGGCTGGTGTGACGCCATTGACGTGAGTGGGGTCGGGGAGGGCTTCGAAGGTCGTGACGATTTTGATAATACCGTGGTGGAGTTCGAGGATGAGGCCGATGTCCAGGCGGGTCTGCTCGAAGACACCGAGGGCCAGGGTGGCCTGTTGTGGTAGTTGCTGCGCGAATTGTTGGAGCTGCTGGTAGGTCCAGCCGTGCCAGTGGCCGGGGTGGGGAGGGATACTGACGTAGGAGTCGCTATTGCTCCAGAGCAGGTGGTAGATGTGGCGGTAGTAGGTGTCCAGGTGGCTGGCGGCGGGCGAGGTCTGGGCCAGGCGGGCGACGTTGGCCAGGTGTGATTTATTAATCACGTGGACGCGCTGCCAGGTGCCTTGAGCGTAGAGTGAGCGGGCCAGGGTCTGGGGATCGTCGATGGATTGGATGTTCAGATGAGTCAGGACGCCTTGCTCAGTATCGACGACACGCAGAGGCCGACCCTGGTCGTGCAGGATGAAGAGGGCGTGCTCGCCGGGCTGCGCGGAACGGATATACTGGCCAGGATCGAAGAAGCGGCCGAGCGAGCGCCAGGTATAGGGATCGAGGTCGATAACGCTCCAATGCGGGTCTATCATGCGGATACCTCCCAGATTTGTATGCTATAGGGTGAGAGTTCGACCGGCAGGCTATCCTGTACGG
>JAFMRP010001750.1 GCA_017354095.1 Ktedonobacteraceae bacterium | reverse complement strand
TCCTCTCGCATCTCCCTCCAGCACATTCCTGTAATGGCTCACAAGCCGCCTGATCGTCTCTCCCTCATACAGATCCAAGCTGTACTCCACGCCTCCCACCAAACTGCTCCCTAAATCCAGAATTGCCATGGTAAGATCGAACTTCGCCGCCCGCGCTTCGTCATAACCTGCGTTCAACTGCCCCGTCCCTTCAGACTCCTTCTTCTCTCCTGACGCGTTCTCCAGGATTAACTTCGCCTGGAAGAGCGGTGACCGGCCCAGGTCCCGCTCCGGCTGCAACTCCTCCACCAGTTTCTCGAACGGCACGTCCTGGTGCGCATACGCCCCCAGGCACACGTCCTTCACTCTCTTCAGCAACTCGCCGAAACTGTCTCCGGGCCTGACCTCTACTCTCAGGACCAGTTGGTTGACGAAGAATCCGATCACCCCCTCTATCTCGGCTCGATTCCGATTTGCGATATCGGTCCCCAGCACGATATCTGCCTGCCCGCTGTAGCGGCTCATGAGTACCCCGAAGCTTCCTAACAATGTCATGAACAGGGTCACTCCCTGGCGCCGGCTCAACTCTCTCAGCGGCTCTACTAATTCTCTCTCCACCATAAAATGATAGCCCGCGCCACGATAACTCTTAACAGTCGGTCGCGGATAATCCGTCGGTAATTCCAGGGGTTGCAGACCTGCCAATTGCTCCCGCCAATACTCGATCTCCTGTGCTAACACCTCGCCCTGCAGCCACAATCTCTGCCAAACGGTGAAGTCAGCATATTGAATCGGCAACTCTTCGAGAGGAGACTCTTCACCTCGCCTGAATGCCTGATAGAGCACGTCTACTTCTCTTCTCAAGATTTCCATCGACCATCCATCGCTCACGATGTGGTGTACGGTGTAGAGCAAGTGGTGCTCTTCCTCTTCAAGCTTCAAAACCCTCACTCTGAACAATGGTCCCCGGCTCAGATCGAATCCCGATTCCATCTCCTCTTTCTGGATTCTTCCGATCTCTTCTTCTCTTTCCTTCCTAGGAATGCTCGTCAGGTCTTCTATCTTTACTTTTCGTGGCACCCATTCGTCGATCACCTGTACCGGCCCGCCACTATCTGCTTCGAATCTCGTTCTGAGTACCTCATGCCTTCTGACGATCTCATTGATCACTCTCTCCAGTACTTCGAGGTTCAACCTGCCATCCAGTCTCACCGCGCCTGGGATGTTATAGAAATGATTGTTCGGCATCAGCTGGTCTATAAACCACAACCTCTGCTGCGCGAACGAGAGCGGCAGCCTTGCGCCTCCTAGGCCTTCTCTCGAGACCTTGACCAGCGGCGGCGTTTCATTTCTCTCTCCCGCCCGTATCGTATCCTCTATTCTTCGAGCCAGCCCTTCCACCGTCGGCTTTTCGAAGATACTCCTCACCCCAATCTCTACTCCGAACACGTTCTTCACTCGCGAGACTACCTGTGTAGCTGTCAGAGAATGCCCTCCGATCTCAAAGAAATTCTCCCGGACTCCTACTCTCCTCAGCTTCAGC
>JAFMRP010001749.1 GCA_017354095.1 Ktedonobacteraceae bacterium | reverse complement strand
GCTGTTCTTTCTCTACCCGGTCTTCCAGATTGCGACGCTCTTCATTCTCACGCTGGCCGCGAATACCAGTTATTCCGATTTCCCTCGGCTGTCGTCTCTGCTTGCCAGAGATCATTTTTTGCCCCATCAGTTCGCATTTCGTGGTGATCGACTCGCATTCTCTACCGGGATCATCTGTCTGGCAGTGCTCGCCAGTCTTCTGCTTATCCTGTTCAATGGGGTAACAACCCTGCTCATCAATCTGTATGCGGTGGGTGTTTTCCTCTCTTTTACGCTCTCCCAGGCAGGCATGGTCCGTCACTGGTGGCGGCTGCGCGCTGTGCACCGTGGGTGGCGACGAAGTATGATCATTAACGGTGTTGGTGCTCTGGCAACGTTGCTGGTGGCTATGATCATCGCGGTGACCAAGTTCGCTGAAGGCGCCTGGATCGTCGTGGTACTCATTCCTCTGCTGGTGCTGCTGTTTCTGGCTATCCAGAAACACTATACCTATGTGGAACGCGAACGCACCACGGAGATTCCCCTGCACCCTGGCGCGATTCAGCATCGCCTGCTGATCCCGGTCAATATATTGAATCCAGTGGTGCAGGAAAGTATAGCATACGCTCGTTCCATATCTCCACGTGTTACAGCGCTCCATGTCAACATGGATGCCGCGCAGACAGCCGTCCTACGCGACGCCTGGGAGCGTTGGCAGGCGAGTTTGCCTGAAGCGGAGCGAGTTTCCCTGGAGGTTATAGAGCCATGCCGCCATTCGCTTGTGCGTTCGCTGGTGGGCCACATTCGTGCTCTTCAGAGACAGTATCCTGGCGAGACGCTGACTGTTATCCTGCCAGAGGTTGCGGTATCTTCAGCCCTCAAGCGATTATTGCTTCATCCCAGGACGTTCCGATTAAAAACGGCCCTGTTCTTCCATCCTGAAATCGTGGTTACCAATATGCAGCGAGATCAACTGGCAAAGACGCAGCCAGTGCGGGCGACGGCTCTTCGTCATCGCTTCATCGTTCCTCTTGCCGAATTAGATCGGCCTTCCGTCCAGAGCCTGGCCTATGCTCGCTCGATCTCCCCACAGGTAGTCGCCGTACATGTGGCTATTGATCCACACGATGCCGAGATCATCCGCGAAAAATGGGAACGCGTGCGCAAGCACTTGAGCCAGGAGGAAGAGACACACCTGGTCATTATTGAATCGCCCTATCGTTCGCTTGCGGGCCCGCTTCTCGCCTATATTGAGACCATGCGCAAGCTGCATCCAGATGAGATTGTAACCGTCATCCTCCCTCAGTTTGTGGCGGTCCACTGGTGGGAATATCCGCTCCATAATCAGACGGCTCTCCAACTCAAAACGGCCCTGCTACATCATCCTAACAGTGTCGTGACGGACATTCCACAACACCTGCAGAAGCGCTCGCAACCGGGTTGAGGAAGAGCATTGTTTTTTGAAAATTGGTACTCAAAAGCGTCACAAAGCGTCACAACCGCTTGAGAGGCGGAGTGAGCATGGTGATAGGTTCTGCGCGGC
>JAFMRP010001748.1 GCA_017354095.1 Ktedonobacteraceae bacterium | reverse complement strand
GAAGCTGGATGGGATGGCGTGTTCGTCGAAGATTATATTGTGCATCAGAGCGATGGGGCGGTCCCAACCTGCGATCCATGGATCGCGCTGGCAGCAATGGCCGTTGGCACACAACGGATCCGGCTGGGCACATCGGTAACGCCGCTCAACAGGCGACGACCGTGGAAAGTAGCCCGTGAGGCCGTCGCTCTGGATCAATTGTCGAACGGGCGATTCATCCTGGGCGTAGGCTCTGGCGACGCAGGTGAGGCCGGTTTCAGCCGCGTCAATGAGGTGCGAGACGCCAAAGAGCGAGCAAAAATGCTGGACGAGGCGCTGGATGTAATCCTGGGACTATGGAGCGGAAAGCCATTCAGCTACCAGGGACACTATTTCCAGGTACATGAGATGACCTTCTTACCAGTTCCAGTGCAAAAACCGCGCATCCCCATCCTGGTCGGCGGCGGCTGGCCGCTCAAGGGACCATCGCTCCGGGCGGCACGCTATGATGGATGCTGTCTCTACAAACAACATCAACCGGGAGATACCAGCGATTGGACGCCCGATGAGGTACGAGAGCTCAAAGCATTCATAGAGCGCCATCGAAGCGAGCAGCCTGCAACAAAACCATACGAGATCAAGCTGGGTGGGCGCAACCGCTCCGAAAATTGGGAGCAAGATCGCGCCCTGATGAAATCCCTGGCTGAAGCAGGAGTCACCTGGTGGGTAGAATACGTACCTGCCGGCGAGTTAGCGGAAATGCGCGAGAGCGTGAAGCGCGGTCCCCTCCGAATCGATTAGCCCACCCACAATACAAACTCTACGCCTCTACTTTGTTATCCACTAGAAAGTAACAGAAGTAACACTTCTTTTGGTGGCAACACTCCATAACCAACAGAAGTAACACTTTTCCCCTCCCTCAAAAAGTGTTACTTCCGTTACTTCCGTTACTTTCATACCCCCTCCACTCATGAACCGCTGCGCCACACAGAGCACACAACCACTCTTATCCCACCTCTCAAGCCGCTGTGAAGGGTTGAAGGGTTGTGAAAGGTCGGTGAAGGGTTTGGTGAAGGGTTGCAGCGGCCTCTGGAGCCGTGTGAAGGGTTGTGAAGGGTTTGGGTACCGATTTTCACACCCTGGCCTCTCTTATCAACGTTCCTAAAATAAATTCCACCTGGCTTGCCAGGACTGTAGCGAACCCCCTCTTGCCAGATAAACCGTTCTCGTGCTATCTTTGTACAGATGATCTAGCACAGATATTTTAAGCAACAAAGGCACAACAGATCAGACATAGGGGAGGGCAAACAGATGGCGCAAGAAGAGGTTGACGCAACTCCACAGCGCGGCCTGCTATTGCGGCGTGCCTACGAACTCCTGGAAAGCCAGGGACAGCCCACCCCCGAAGACCTGCTCGTCCAACATCTCTTCGGGGCCAGCAACGGCAAATCAGGCGTCTGGACCATGCTGCTGCGCCAGGCCCTGAACAGCTCAACCCTCTTCGAATTCAGCGGAACAGACGACGCACTCTGGTCACTGACCGC
>JAFMRP010000492.1 GCA_017354095.1 Ktedonobacteraceae bacterium | reverse complement strand
GAAGGTACTGTTGCGTTTCCAGGCCGCGAAGGCGCCCAGGATGTTACCGACGACGAAGCCGATGATATTTGTAGTCAGCACCAGGCCAATGGTCCACATGATCGATTGGCCAATCAAGTCAGTCACTCTGTAGGGAAAGTAGGTATAGGAGATACCGAATTCGCCCCGGAGCAACGTGCCCAGGTAGGCTATGTACTGTTGAAAAATGTTGCCGCCTGGCATGCCCAGCATCAGGCGGATGGCCTGCAGTTGGGTCGGATCGATGGGTTTGTTCTGGCCGGCGAGCCGCCGTACGATGTCCTGGGCAGGATCACCGGGCTGGAGCCGTGGGATAATGAAGTTCAAGGTAACCGCAGTCCACAGCGTCAGCACAAAGAACAAGAAGCGTCGAATGAAGTAGGTCATAGATTATTTACCTGGTTTGTAGTCCGGGCTTTGCCGCAGATGGGTCAGGACGATCAGGATGTCGCCAGGCTTGACATAAGGATTGCTGGCGTCTGGCCACCCCACGGCATCTTTGGTGCTAAACTCGAACCAGTTCGCGCCGTACCAGAGGGGTACATCTGGGAATTGTTCGTAGCTATACTGGGCTAACTGAGCCACGATCTGCTTCTGAACAGCGGGGTCCAAAGCCTGCTGGAGCTGGTCAAGCATTTTGTCGACAGACGGATTTTTGTGGTGAATGTAGTTTACGGATGTTGGCTGGCGGCTATCGAGGTAGTAATAGTTTTCGTACATATTGCAGGAGCCACCATGCACGCTGAAGGCCATATCGTAGTCGGCAGCCTCACGGCGAGACGAAACAATCTCGGGTGCTGGCGTTTGCACATTCACGGTAATGCCTAAAGCCCCCAGATTTGCCTGGATAATCTGGGCCGCCTGAATCCAGTCAGTCCAGCCGTTCTCTACCAGAAAAGTGAACTCTAGTGGTTTGCCATCTTTGCCCAGGAGTTTGCCACCGGCATTCTTTTTGTAGCCTGCCTTTTCGAGGATATCGAGGGACTGCTTCTGATCAAAGGGGAAGATACCCTGGTTCGGGATATTGGAGGGCAGGAAGCTTGCCTGGGCGGGGACTGACAGGCCGGTCTGGCTGGCAGACTTAACATAACCAAACTCGGCTTTTTTGGAGATATCATCGCGATTGATCGCGTAGGCCATAGCGCGGCGGAAAGCGGGATCATTGAACGGTGCTCTGGTCAGGTTCATACCCAGTGAGATCTCGCCGCCCGACGGGAACCAGTAGCGATTGTGTTTCGGGTCGCGGGCCACGTAGGCTTGATCGATACTGGGAACGAACATGCCATTCCAGTCGTACTCACCCCTGGCCAGCTTGAGATTTTCGACTTCATTGCCACCGGCTTTGTGGAAGACGAGGTGTTCGACCTTGATCTGGTTGGCCTGCCAGTAGTTTGTATTGCGCTTGAGAACCAGCTGCTCCTGGTTGAAGCTCTCAGGCATGAACGGGCCGGTCCCTACGGGATTGGGATCGGTGAACTTGACCGGGTCCGCGACCTTCTCCCAGGCGTGTTTGGAGACAATGGCCTGCTGGATCACACGCTCGAAAATCGCCACAGAAGGGGCTTTAAACTTGAAGGTGACCTGATTGTTCTGCGACGTGACGCTGCTCAAGTACTGCCAGAGTCCGAGGGTATCGAGCGCGGGATACTTTTGCAGCATATTCAGGGTAAAGACCACGTCATCGGGTCCGAAGGGCTGGCCGTCACTCCACTTCACGTCCTCGCGCATGGTGAAGATGAGCGTCTTCGAGTCCTGCCACTTATAGGCGGAGGCCAGCCAGGGTGTCACCAGGCAAGAATAGTTATTCTCGGCCATAAGTGGTTCGTAAATATAGCTGGTGACAAGGGCGTTAGGCGAAAATGGATTATAGTTGACCTGAGGGTTGAACCCGCCGCCGAAGCCGCCGCCATCGAGCTTGTCGATCATGCCTTGCCCGCCAGCGGGCTGTTTCCCATTGTTCTGCGAGCCGCCACACGCAGAGAGGATTACTACCAGGAGTAATAGTAAAGATGTGAGAAAAGTAAAACCATATTGTCTGGTCATCACTGTATCTTATCCTGTAAACTCATCATGAGCCCTCTCGACCAAGGGCTGCGCCCGGCATAGCTCTTGTTGTCTAAGCAGGTGCACAAAATACCTGATGCGCTCTTCCCGCCTGGAGAGAACGCCACATGCTTCATAGCGAGTGATTGTCGCCATTGATTCCTCATTCTCTTCCTCTCTTTTCCGGGGTTTGAGGCTGAGGGATTAACATAGAAGATCTCCTTTGTCGCATCGCTGCCTTGCGGTTTTTGCGGTTCACCCGGCCACCCGCAAGGGGCTGACAAGTGTAGTTTTTTTTGGAGAGGGCCTGGCGGCTGTAGGGGCAGCCCTTGAGGCTGCCCTGGGTGAGCAAGCCGGCAGGGAGAGAGCCGAGAGCGCGAGCGGGCAGCCTCAAGGGCCCCGCCCCCAGCCTCCCCACCCCCTGCCCCTACAGGTCCGACACGACTGCCTTCCAAAAAACCTCTATCTGAAAGCCCGCAAGGGGTGGCCCTACATCTTGGGTGGGGCAAGAGCCAGGCGTACCATGATAATTTGTCAATGTTCAAGATCTATTGTGATTCAGCGCACCGCCTCCGGGACGTGGAGGGATGTGGCTGGAAGCAAGCCGGTCAGGCAACGCCGAGGGGGAGGCCTGGCCGGTGGTCTCTATTGATCGGGTGTTTAAATAATTCGCCCAGGACCATGCAGGCCGCTCCTCGTGCCCATGCCTCTTCGCCCATTGGCTTTACCACCAGATCGATGCTCCCATCCAACCTGTCGAAAATATGCTCTTGCATAGTCTGGCGGGCCGACTCGATGCGGGCATCGCCCATGCGAGTGCCTTCGCCCGACAGAACAATCAACTGTGGATTAAATAGATTGACCAGGTGGGAAAGACCAAGGCCCAGCCAGCGGCCCGCTTCGGCCAGGATCTCCTGCGCCACCTTATCACCCTGATTGGCGGCCTGGGCAACATGGTCGAACGTTAGCTGACCGGTTCTTCGAGCCTCCTGTGTCATGATTGTTTGCTTGCCAGATTCCACTGCCGCTCGGGCCATTCTGACTATCGCCGGATCGGCGGCCAGAGCCTCAACGCAGCCAGATTTGCCGCAGCCACAGCGCGGCCCGTCAGGCTGGAGAGTGATGTGGCCGAACTCGCCTGCACCGCCGATGGAGCCCCGGTAAAACTGGCCGTTAGCGACAACGCCCATGCCTATGCCCCGGCCGATGGTGACCATCAGGAAATGCGGGAAGTCACGGCCAGCGCCGAACCACTGCTCGGCCATAGTCAGGGTATTGACATCGTTTTCGACATACACGGGCAGGTGTAAACGATCCTCAATTGGTTGTGCCAACTGTACCTGCCGCCAGCCGAGGATAGGCGAGTAGTAACAGACGGCATCCTGACTATCAATCACCCCAGCCAGGGCGATGCCCAGCCCCATCACCCGGGACGGGGGTACGGCCGACTCTTTGAGGGCCGCCTCCACTGTCCGTATGATAGCAGCGATAGCCTTCTCGGGGTTCTGCAAGTCGTTCTCCGGCTCAAGCCTCCAGTGGACGACCGCGGCCTCCAGGTCGGTGACCGCCGCCACGATTGATTGTTCGGTAAGCTTGATGCCTACGACGAATCCCGCCTGGGGGTTGAGAGCGAGGAGGACGGGGTGCCGTCCGTTCCTGGACTGGCCAGCGCCCACCTCCCGAATGAAGCCTGAAGCGAGCAGTTCGCCAGTCAGACCTGACACCGCCCCCACGCTGAGACCGGAGAGCCGGGCGATGTCAGTACGTGACAGAGGCCCCTGGACCCTGATCAAGTTGAGCACGATACTCAGGTTGATCTCTTTCATCAAGTCACGATTGCCAGTGCGTACCAGGCCGACGCGCCTGTTAACTTTGCTGCTTGACACGCCGATGTCCCTCCGGCTATACTTTTTTCATTGAAAAAACTTTACCATTTGGGGCGGGAAGTTGTCAACCCTGGCCCCTGATGTGATTACAGAAACGTTTGTGGGGAAGGGAGACAAAGGACAATCTTTTATATCTAGAACAGGGAAGCGCCAATGATTGAGATTAAAGACAAGCAGATTGTGATAGATGGCAAGGCTTGCATTATCATCGCAGGCGAGATCCATTATTTCCGTCGCAAGCGAGAGGAATGGCAAGACCGAATCGACAAGTTGAAAGCGGCGGGGTTAAAGCATGTACAAGCATATCTGAGCTAGCTAGAGTATTTCCTCCTGGTTCTTTCGTGCCAACGCTGATGGTAGTGGGACTGAACGGAATTTCGATTGGGTCAGTAGGGAATGGGATCAGCCTTCGGAGTTTCAGGTGTTGCCTGTATCCCCTCGTCATTTCTGAACGTTCATCATCAGCAGGCCCTTTTCAAAGCAGGGAGGCAGTGCAGACATTGGTCCTATTTTGTGTGCTCATCTCTATGCGGATGCTGCCTGTGCGGGTATTGTGTCAGAAGTACATAGAAATGTATAATGCTCCTGGCAACATATACGAAAAGGGGGAGCGTTATGTCTGGAGCACAGGAGCGTCCTGTCCGGCAGATTGGTGATTATCGCCTGGAGCGAAGGCTTGGCGGAGGAAGTTTTGGCCAGGTCTATCTGGCCGAGGATCAGCGCTCGGGGCGCCAGGTCGCCGTTAAGATACTCAGTGCGACCCTGACTGAGCGTGAAGATCTCAAAGCATTTCTCAACGAGGTCCGTTCTTTTCTTCGTCTTACCCATCCCTGCATTGTGCCTCTGCTTGATCTTGGGATGAGTGAGAGGGATCAGCCTTTCCTGGTGATGGAGTACATCGACGGGGGGACATTGCGCCAGCGCTATCCCAGAGGGACGTGCGTTCCCCTG
>JAFMRP010001747.1 GCA_017354095.1 Ktedonobacteraceae bacterium | reverse complement strand
TAGTGAATGAGTATGGTCCAACCGAAACTGTCGTTGGCTGCTGCATCTACGAGTTGGAAGCAGGGGCGGAACATGTAGGAGAGATACCGATTGGCCAACCGATTAACAACACGCGCGTGTACGTGCTTGATAGGTATCTGCACCCAGTACCGTTCGGAGTAACAGGAGAACTCTACATCGGCGGAATAGTGCTGGCACGAGGATATCTGCGGCAGCCTGAGCTAACTGCCGAGCGGTTTGTGGCCGATCCCTTCGGGAAATCCGGGAATCGGATTTACAGGACAGGAGACCTTGCGCGCTGGCGTACTGATGGACAGCTGGAGTTTCTCGGGAGAGCCGACCAACAGCTCAAGATTCGCGGCTTCCGCATCGAGCCCGGTGAGATTGAGGCAGCGCTGCGTGCAAGTCAGGAGGTAGCCCAGGCAGTCGTCATAGGACGAGAAAGCCAGGCTGAAGGTAAACAATTAGTGGCATATGTGGTGGGCGTATCCGGCCAAAAAATTAATTCCGAAGCATTACGAGAGCGACTGACGCAACGGCTGCCAGATTATATGGTGCCTTCCATAATCATTGAATTGGAGGTGTTGCCTCTGACGCCGAGCGGTAAGCTGGACCGAAATGCCCTGCCGGAACCCGAAGTGATCCCGAAGGCGATCTGGAAAGCGCCGCGAAGTTCAAGGGAAGAAACTCTCTGTTCATTGATTGGCGAAGTTTTGGGGGTGGAGCGTGTGGGAATTGATGATAACTTCTTCAAACTTGGCGGTGATAGCATAACTTCTATCCAGTTGGTCAGCCGGGCGCGCAGAGCTGGGCTGATCATAACGCCGCGCGCCGTTTTCCAAAATCAAACAGTGGAATCCCTGGCTGCCGTGGCCGAAGCTGTAGAGGGGAGTTCATTTGAAAGCGACTGCGGAGTTGGTGCACTTGATCCAACTCCGATCATGTGCTGGATATTCGAACGTGGCGGCCCCATCAATAGCTTCAGTCAGTCGATGCTCTTCCATGTTCCAGCAGACCTGAGGGAGAACCATTTGATCGTCGTCTTGCAAGCATTGCTCGATTGTCATGACGCTTTGCGTCTGCGCATGGAGAACAGTTCCAGGAACGGAGTGTCGCGCCTTGAGATCGCAGCAGTTGAGTCGATAACGGCAGAAAGTTGCTGTCGACGGATAAATGTCAGCGGATTAGATGAAAAGGAACGACGGAGATCCTTAGTTGAGGAGGCAGCATCGGCTGGGGATCGGTTAAATCCAGAGGACGGTGTGATGCTCCAAGCGGTCTGGTTCGATGACGGAGGAAATGGAGAGGGGCTGTTGTTATTGGTTATTCATCATCTGGCGGTCGACGGGGTCTCGTGGCGGATTCTGGCCAATGATCTGAAGATAGCCTGGGAAGCGGTGGCGGCAGGGGGGCGCCCAGTGTTGGGACCAAGGAGCAGTTCGTTCCGACGGTGGGCTGCTGAACTTCGCACAAATGCTCGCTCTGCTGAACGAATTAAGGAATTACCCTTATGGGTTGATATGC
>JAFMRP010000491.1 GCA_017354095.1 Ktedonobacteraceae bacterium | reverse complement strand
GGATGCAGCGAATAGCTCTGCCATTTATGTTAGCGGCCGTACAATCTGTGGGCAAGCTATTTCTCCTCATCTTATTTATTATGAAGGGAAATGTTGGGGATCAGCCCTTGCGGGCGGCTGGAGAGCCGGGGACCCGTGATGGGCCCCCTTACCTATCCAGTTATCCCGCGAAGGGAGATCATTGTACCATTCCTTGCGGGTGGTCGGGTTGTGTACTACCGATCCTCGCTGGGAGTCAGGATATCGTCCACGAGACCATACTCGACGGCCTGTGGTGCGGTCAGGTAGTAGTTACGGTCGGAGTCCTGCTTAATGCGCTCGACCGTCTGGCCGGTGTGATGAGCGAGGATCTCGTACAGGCTGGTGCGCAGGCGCAAGATTTCGCGAGCGGTAATCTCGATATCGGCTGCCTGGCCTTCGGCGCCACCAAGAGGCTGATGGATCAGCAAGGTGGAGTTCGGCAGGCAGTAGCGTTTGCCCTTGGAGCCAGCTGCCAGCAGGACCGCGCCCATGCTCATGGCCATGCCCATACACACGGTGGAGACATCGGGTCGCAGCCACTGCATAGTGTCGTAGATGGCGAGACCGGCATAGATGCTGCCGCCGGGAGAGTTAATGTACATATTGATGTCTTTCGTCGCGTCCTCGCTTTGCAGGTAAAGCAGCTGGGCAACGATAGAGTTAGCGACCATATCATCAATAGGAGTGCCGATAAAGATGATGCGCTCTTTCAACAGGCGTGAGAAAAGATCCCAGCCACGTTCGCCGCGCGGTGTTGATTCAACGACATTGGGAATGATTCCTCGCGGCTCAAGAACTTCGCGAGACTCCTTGATCCATTTTGGATCACGGGGATTGAAAACACTACCCATGTTAGCTCCTTCTTATCTGTCACGGTTTGCTCTTCTATTGTATCACGAAAATGCAGACCGGCTTAACAACTGATTGTGCGGAGGAAACCCATGTATATTCTTTCCCGTTCGCCGCATTCCCAGCGATCTGGTGATGGGGGTGAGGCATGCTTTGGGGACGCCGTCCCATTGCTTTGAACGCGAATTAGTATACCACGGGGACTGTTACCGTTATGATAGCACTTGGAAGATACGAGTGCAAGAAAGAGGTCGAGCTTCCGTTTTCTGTATGGAAGCTCTTGTTCTTCCTGCCTGGTCCGGTACAACCGGGAGTGTACCGGACCAGACTTTTTTCTTTTTACTCTTTGCGAGGACGGTTCAAGCGATAGTCTCTGGCGCGATCGAGTGAGACTGTGCAAACCAGCGCAGCGTCCTGGATGCGAGAGCGGATGCGCTCATCGATGCCCTGTAATCCCCTGGGATTGGCCGTGATTACAGTTGGCATGCCCATATTGTAGCGATAGTTGAGCAGCTGGAAGAGTTTCTCATTGGCCCAGGGCGAGCTTTGCTGTGCGCCCAGGTCATCGAGCACCAGAACTTCCGACTCGCGCATTTTAGAGAAAAGTTGATCGTAGACCTCTTTGGCGTCGGGCGCGAAGGCTGCGCGCAGGTGGTCGAGCAGATCTGGCACAACAGAAAAGAGTACTACTGAGCCGCTGTCGAGACACTGATTGGCGACAGCAGCCGCCAGGTGTGTTTTCCCGCAGCCATTGGTGCCGACGAGCAGCAGCCAGCCGTCGGGGTTCTGCGCGTACTCCAGCGATGCGGCGTAGGCCTCCTGGACGCCGGGAACGCGTGGATTGAACGTTCTGAAGCTGTGACTGCGAAAGGCGTCGAGATTGGACATTTCGCGCAGCTGCTGGCGGCGGCGCTCTTTGCGTTCGGCTTCTTTGCACGAGCAGGCGATAGGCTTGCCGAAATTCGGATGGCCGAAGGGGACATCGAGGCGCAGATAGCCGGCGCCTTTGCACTTCGGGCAGGCGCCCTTCTGCAGGGCTGGTGGAGCAGGCAGGCGCTGTTCCTGTGGAACAAGCTGGCGGATCTTGTGCTGCTCCTGAGCTGTGCTCATCTGCGCTACCACGCGCGGGTCAAGCGGCTGCGTGATGCGCGAGATGCGTTGTGCGCCCTGTGTGCGGGCAAGCGTGGACGGCGGTGCGGTAACGGGCATACGCAGATCGCGCGTCGTGCGGGTGGGCGAGATCTGTTCGGTGATATGTGCCTGCGGCTCCGCATAGTACGGCGGCTGTTCGGGTATCACTTCTACACTGGGGCGCTGGTAGATCAGCACCTCATCGCCATCTCTCTCCCAATCGCCGTAGACCATGCCACCTTCCTCTTCCCATTCGTCTTCGTCTACCACGTCGGCGGGTAGCGCGGGTGGATAGGTCGTATAGTCGTGTATTGGTCGTGTTGGAGGGACCACCGGGAAGGGCGGCTGCTCATAGGGCTTTTCCTCCACCGGGCGTTGCCGCGAGCGCGGCGGGTAGGATGGAGCGTTACTGAGCGGTGAGCGCTGTTGGCGCGGATAGAACGGGCGCGTAGTGGGTGGGGGCGTGCTGTATGAGCGTCCCTCCGTTGTGGTTGTCTCGTCCGTGCTGTGGGATCGATAGTGATGTTGTGGAGCGCCATAGTGGCCGCGCGGTCCCTGGCGCGCGGTCTGTTCTGGCAGGGGGCGGCGGCTTGTATGCTGCTGGGCCGCGCCCTGGGGGCTCTCCTGTTGTAGGCGCGCGTCGGAGTAATGGCGACGCGACATTGTTCTTCCCATGATATCATTCAGGCGTTCCATCGCTGCTGCCTGCCTTCCGTCTCCCAGCGCCGCAAGATGGCGCGAATATAACTCCATTTCCTCTTATTATATTGTACAGCCTCGCGAAATGCTGCCTCGATCCATTCTGCTGGATAGCGGTCGGCGGCATCTTTCAACTCGTCGGCGATCAGCGGCGAGAGCAGGCCGATATTCTGTTCATAGAGGACAAATATATTAGGCCGTTCGATTTCTACCTGTACATTACGTCCATTCAGGTTGTTTTTTGAGGTTGTCTGCTTACCATTGGCGGCGACATGCTCGCTTTGCTGCTTAACGCGCTCTTCCTGAGCGGTGAGTAAGCGTACCGGGATCATTTCACCTCCTTGCAATTCGGTAACGACTTTGCGACTGCGAGCGGTATTGAAAAAGTACCAGCCCACGATTTCGGCGTCTACTTCGCCCTCGCTAACCAGTTTCAGCTCGACGCGTAGAAGGGTGCCGCGAGCCACCGCCTGTTCCAATCCCTGGCGAAGGCGCTCTTCGGGCGGGCGTGGGTCACCCCGGCGTTTGAGCCCGCGCAACAGCGTGTGATCGGCCAGCAGTTCGCTTTCGCTGGCGCAGCGGGTGTTCCCCTGTTTCTGAGCCAGCAACCAGAAAAGGTGCAGCGTCACTTTCAGTTCGGCGCTATCCTCGATTTCCGGTAGGAGCCGTGTGAAGAATGCTTCAGGCACGGGCACGTAGGGATTTTTCCCCGTTGGAAAACCGGTAAAAGTTGTCATAGCTCTGTCTCCCCCCAATTATTCCTCGGCTGGTGGTGAGACTTCCAGGTCACGAAAGCGTGTCTGGCTGGCCTGGAAAAAGAGGCTGACCTCGCCCACAGGCCCGTTGCGGTGCTTGGCAACGATGATGTCGGCGATATTTTTGCGTTCAGTCTCTGGATTATACACGTCCTCGCGATAGATAAACATCACGACGTCCGCGTCTTGCTCTATGCTATTGTGCAATATGAATTGATTTGCTATAAAATTATGGTGTAAATCTACTGTCAGATCATATACATCTTCTTCACCGTCGGGTTCGATGGAGACGATGCAGTCCCAGTAGACATCGCTTTGGCCGAGCAGCGCCAACTCATCGTTGCTCATGGTCGGAACATCCGGGCCGGACAGGCGGCGTGGCAGGGCCAGCCGCTCATCTGATTTTAGCTCATCGAGCCGTTTCCAGCCATGAATCGTGAGAAACTTATGGTTGGCCGTTGCGCGAACAGTACGTCCAAGGCGCGTTGTCAATTTGTAGACCGGTTTGTGTCCGGTCGCGAACGCATTGCTGACTCGGGCCGATTCGAGCTTCCAGGTTTCGGTATTGAGCGCCAGCACATTGAAGTCGCTTTTCCCAACAAGTTGCTTGATTGGCTGGTAGTTTCCCTGGTCGGGTAAATATACCAGTGTCTCGCCGGTTACGCAACCGCTTTCTCTCAGGTCGGACAACTGCGGCACTTTGGACTGGCGGCTTTCGACGGCGCGCGAGAGCTGAGCCAGGGCCAGCACCGGTACATCGAGCTCGCGTGCCAGCCCCTTCAGATTGCGGCTGATCTCCGAGATCTCCTGCACTCGGTTCTCGTTGCGCTTGCCGCCTGACGAAGACTGCATCAGTTGGAGATAGTCCACAATAATCAGGTCAATGCCATGTTCGGCCTGCAGGCGGCGCGCCTTACTGCGCATCTCCATCGTCGAGATGCCAGCCGTGTCGTCGATCCAGATAGTGGCCTGCGAAAGCGTCTCCATGGCAGTGACAATGCGATCCCACTCTTCGTCTTCAATCCAGCCCGTACGCAGGCGCTGCTGATCGATGCCGGCATCCATTGACAGGAGGCGCTGTACCAGCTGCTCTTTACTCATCTCAAGGCTAAATACGGCCACTGAGCGATTGTGCCTGATCGCACTATTATGGGCTATGCTGAGGCATAAGCTGGTTTTCCCCACGGCTGGTCGGGCAGCCAGGATGATCAGGTCTGACCTCTGCAGGCCGCCGGTCAGGCGATCCAGATCGGTGAAGCCGGTGGGCGTGCCAATGATATGGCCGCGCCGCTCGTGGAGCTGGTCCAGCTTTACCATGTAGTCGGTGAGCAGTTCGCGCACCGAAGAGAAGTCGGAATGCGTATGGTGCTGGCTGATATCGAAAATGATCTGTTCAGCCTTGTCCAGCGCTACCTCGGCGTCGGTCTCCTCATAGGCGATGCCG
>JAFMRP010001746.1 GCA_017354095.1 Ktedonobacteraceae bacterium | reverse complement strand
GTGTAGTATCCTGTCAAACGAAGTTTGACAGGATACTACACTTGCGGCGTATACTCCTTGACAATGTTGGCGAAGTCGTCCGCCACAAAGATATGGCCCCGCTGATCCATAATCAGGCCCTGCGGCTCGATATAGCCCTGGCTATCCAATGTTTCGCGCTTCCCCGTTGCCAGGTTCAACCGGATCAGCGCGTGGATGCGAGGATCAAGGTCAATAACCAGCAGATTGCCGTGCTGATCAGAAATGACATCATCTGGCATGCCAAAGCCTCCTATGCGCATCGTTTTCCCGCCGGGCGCAATCTTCCAGACGGCGTGCCCGCACTCGTCAGCGATAAAAATATTGCCCTGATCATCGACTCCCGCCCCTGTTGGCCGTGTCATGCCTGAAGCCAGCCGTGTGAGCGTCTTCCCATCGACGCTCATACGATACACCTCGCCGGTAGGACTATCCGGCACAATAATGCTATTGGTGGTCGGATCAAAACCTATGCCATCCACCCCATGCTTGCAGTTGGCGGCGCTCGACTTCCCGGGCAGCGCGCGCAGGACCGCTGGCGTCTTTGCTCCAGGGGCCAGAGAGACGATCCGATTGGTCTCCTGTTCCGCGATAATGATCGTGCCATCGCTCAACACAACCAGCCCCTCCGGGCCCGCCAGGTTGCGCAGCAGTACAGTCACAGACCCGTCTGCATTGATACGGCTGATCGTTCCATTCACTTCGTCGCTAAACAGCAAACGTCCTTGCAGATCCAATGCCAGGTCGTCAGGGCGTCCCACTCCCCGCAAGATAACACGCGACGTATAGCGTCTCGGCGCGGGCCGGGGCGTCGGAGTTGACTGAACGGTAGGGGTAACTGTTGCCGCCACAGGCGACCGCGTGGGAGAAACTGCACGCCCTGTCGGCGTGGGAGAAGGCACGCCACCAGTAGGCTGCGCGCACGCGGCAAAAACCAGCGCCAGCATCACCGTGCTTATCACATGATGATAACGTCTATAAAAATACCTGGGTAACTCCATCTCGCTCGTGCCCCTGGGAAATGTAAGGCTATCCCTTGCGGATGGCCGGCTGATTGGCCCTGCTCAACAGGTAACATGGAACAGGCCAATCACCTGCCCTTTAGCCTCGTTCCAGGCCCGGATCGCTTCAGGCGTCGGTAGCAGTTCCACCTGGCACTCTTTGCGCTTGAAGTAATCAGCCGCCTCGTCAGAAAGCCGCACATTACCGTATTGTCCCGTACCAACGATAAGCCGCCTGGTCCCTTTCTCATAGACATACCGGGCTTCATCCTGTGAAAGCGTGTGCGACGTGCCATAGATGGCCTTGGATAGCTTTTTCTTGCGCTTCTCCACCTGGCCGTCGCCCCTGATGATCACATCATGGGCAAACACAGTCCCCTCAATCGTAATAGAACCAAAAGAGGTCTGATCAATCTTCGGCTTCATCTGTGCCTGCACCTCCCCTCAGCTCAGCAAACAACACAAACTCTCCCATACAAACAGCATACGCCCCAAAAATCTACCG
>JAFMRP010001745.1 GCA_017354095.1 Ktedonobacteraceae bacterium | reverse complement strand
GACTTTATCCGCCAACCAACCTGGCTCAGCCTGCTGGCACGTTTGCATTTTCCCCCTCCGTCATGGCGATCGATGACTCATCCACTGTGAGAAAGATCGTCGAGGCATCGCTGGGGTGCGCGGGATACCCAGTTATCAGCTTTCCTGACGGGGTCGCCGCTCTACGATGGCTGGCGGAAGGGAACTGCCCTGTCCCCAAACTTGTATTGCTTGATATTGGTTTACCTAAAATTGATGGATATACACTGGCTTGTATGATGAGAGTCAAGCCAGCACTGCGGGAGACGACGATTATCATGATGAGCCGACGCGATGGCCTTGTTGATCGCCTCAAAGGACGGTTGGCGGGTGCGCAGGCGTATATCGCCAAGCCGTTCAAGAAAGAGGAGCTGGTGAAAATGGTAAACCATTATCTGAGCGGAGGGGCGAATGTCAGATTTGGGAAAGTGCAAGCCAGGTAAGAGAGAGCATCTATGGCTGTGCTGTTTTCCGCGTAAGCCGCCTCAAAGGCGAGCAATATTATTTGACGGAGAATAGGAGAACATTATGTCTCATCATCTTGACTCACCTCAGGCCAGGCAAGACGTTCGCCTGGATATCACTGATGTGTACCTGTTCCGGGGTACGCACGGCACTGTGTTCGTCATAAACGTGAACAGTAGTGTGTCGGGGCCGGAGGTGCCTCAGGGCTTCCATCATGAAGGGCTCTACGAGTTCAACATTGATACGAACGGCGATGCCATCGCGGATATCACCTACCGGGTATCTTTCAGTGAGCGTGATGGCGGAGGCGTTCAGGCCCTTGGGTTGTCCCGTTTCGATGGTGCTGGCGCTCGTGACCGTTTTGCCAGTGGTACCTTGATTGCCCAGGGTCATACAGGCATTGATCTCACCGCCGACAGCGGCGAGCGGATCTGGGCGGGGCTGGCGGGCGAGCCATTTTATATTGAGCAGACGGTAGTTGGAGCTGTCAGCAAAGCCCTTGACGGGGGGAGCGCCGTCGATCTGACCGATTGGGATCGCAGCGCTCCCGCTAATCTCTTTGCCGGAACCAACGTCAACGCCATCGTCCTTGAAGTTCCTGACAGTGTACTCGGTGCTCGCCATATCGGTTTCTGGGGCACGACCGCTCTTGCCACAGATGCCGGTGGCTGGTACCAGACCAATCGAGCCGCGCTGCCACTGGTTCCGCTCTTTCTGTTTCCCAACAGCGATGAGCCCGCCAACGCTTATAATAATGCACAGCCAATTGATGATAGAGCCAGTTACGCTCCTTTGCTGAGCCAGCGTGTCGCTCAGGTTGTTGCTACTGCTGGTACCGTTGATGATCCTGAGGCCTATGGGCGAGCTGTGGCTGACATGTGTTTCCCCGATGTGCTGCCTTACGAAGTGGGAACTGTGGCGATGTATGGCTTTGCCAGGCGCAATGGTCGTTCACTGACCGATAATGCGCCGGAGGTTATGTTCTCCTTTGTGACCAATTCTGCTCTGTCCGATGGGCTAAACAAGAGCCATGCCAGTGGTA
>JAFMRP010001744.1 GCA_017354095.1 Ktedonobacteraceae bacterium | reverse complement strand
CCAGAGTCAAGGCCAGGGACAGGGACAGGGACAGCGGCAGAGTCAGCAGCAGCGCCAAAGCCAGTGCCAAGGTCAGGGACAGAACCAGAAGCAGTGCCAGGGCCAGAGGCAGAGACAGAGTCAGGAGCAGAGGCAGGGCTAAGGATATGGAATATGTCCTTTCGATGATATCTACAACACCAGGCCGGGGTGCAGTCGCCTGATGCTGTGGGTATCGCCGATGAATTGGCCAGTGTTGCCGGGGCCTACCTCAAGGCGTATCGGTCTTTGGGGTAGGCCCCGCTCTGTCGGGTGGTGCTGATTGACAATTTTCGTGCTGCGTGCTATTCTAGTCAGGCCGTAGTACAGGTCGTAAGGCGCAGCATATAGTCGTGTATGCGGGGTTATGTGTCGCTGGCGAAGGTATGCTGGTGAACGAAAAACATAGATTTCCATAACAAGACCCTGATAGTAGGGGTGAGAAGAAGGAAGCATGGCTGTTAAAATTCGCTTGAAACGTATGGGCAAGAAGAAGGCCCCTACCTATCGCGTTGTGGTTGCTGATGCACGCTCCCCGCGCGATGGCCGTATTATTGAGAATATTGGCTGGTATAACCCGCGTGTTGAGCCGAGTGCCATCAACATTGACGAGGAGAAGGCTCTGAGCTGGTTGAATCATGGGGCGCAGCCCACCGAATCGGTTGAGAGTCTGCTCAAGCGAGCGGGCATTCTGGGTCGCTGGCAGGAGGCGAAAGCCAGTGCGAAAGCGGAAGCTTCGCAGGCTTCGTCGTAACGGTGGGATACAACCCAGAGGGTTGAAGATATGCGTAAACTGATCGAATACATTGCTCAGTCGCTGGTAGATGATCCGTCCGCCGTTCAGGTGCGTGAGATCCGTAATGATCGTCATGCGCTGGTTCTGGAGCTGCATGTGGCGGAGGATGATTTTGGGAAGGTGATTGGCCGTCAGGGTCGTGTGGCGAAGGCGATGCGCACCCTGTTGCGTACCGGTGGGGCGCGTGAGGGTCGTCATACTTCGCTGGAGATCAACTAATAGAGCAGGTTTTTATGCCCAGGCAGGAAAAGACGACAGAATGGGCTACTATCGGCAAAATAGTGGCCCCTTTTGGTATACGTGGCGAAGTGAAAATATTTTCATTGAGCGACGTGCCTGATCGTTTCACGAAGCTAAAGGACGTCTATCTGAGCCCTGATTACCGGCGCTATGGGCTGGAGCGTGTGCGTCCTTACAAGGGTGAGATGCTGCTGCTAAAAATTGAGGGCATTGATGATGCCACGGGTGCTGAGAGTTTGCGCAATCGTGATCTCTGTATTCCCAGCAGTGAACTATCACAGTTGCCTCCCGACTCTTATTATCAGCATGATATTCTCAATCTGCGTGTTGCCAGGCTCAATGACGAGACGGTTGGTACGATCAAAGATATCATTGTCACTGCTGGTAATGATGTCTATGTGGTAGAAGCCTCAGATGGGAAGCAAATTTTCATTCCGGCTATTAAAGAGGTCGTCAAGCAGGTTGATCTTA
>JAFMRP010001743.1 GCA_017354095.1 Ktedonobacteraceae bacterium | reverse complement strand
ACCTGCGCATCTATGAGCTCGGACTGTTGAGCGAGTTCGCCCTTTAACCGCTCTAAGCGGCGCTGTCCTAATTGCAGATTCCCCTTAATGGCCGTCAGCGGAGTACGCAAGTCATGGCTGGCAAGCCGCAGGAAGTCACGGCTCAGCCGATCCACTTCGGAGAGGACCAGTTCTCTGGCCTGTTTGCCCAGATCCGTTTGCAAGGAGCCCAGGCAGCCAACGAGCAGTAACACATGCGCGGCGACCGCTCTTACGAGATCAATCTCCTCCTGCGTATATCCACCCTCCTGCGTGTGTTTGTAGATCAGAAGCACCCCGGCCAGATGCTGTTCCCGAAACAGAGGAACCGCCAGAATGGTTGCGTTCCCAAGCTCTTCAGGATATCCGGCTGGAATGCGTGCACTGCCTGGGGGAAAAATCACTTCCTGATTGGCCTGCAGGCGAGCAAAGGCGGCTTCGTCAAAAAAATCGGTGAAGCGAAAGTGCCAGCTCGTTGCCCGGAAGAAGTGTTCTCGCTCAGCGGTGAAGCCGCTGCCCACGACGTACGCCGCATACGGGTCTGGCGTACGAAAGACGACCAGGCTCACGCACCAGCACGCCAGAACCTGACGAATAACATCCACGAGCTGTTGGTCAACAAAGAGCACCGGAGGGGAGAAGAGAAAGGTTTCATCAGCACCTCCCCCTGGAATTGCTCCGGAAGCTGCGCGATGGCTTCGTTCAAGGCCGTTAACGCTTGATAAACCCGCTGGGTATGGAGGGCCTGTTGATAGCAGGGAGCCACCACATGGAAGGCGGCGAGCACACCGATCGGCGGCTGCTGTGAGTCTCGCACCAGTGAACAGCGCAGTTCGAGGAACAGCTGGTGGTGGGAAGGAAGAACAAGGAGAAGGGTTTGTTCGTAGGGAAAGGATACCGTTTCTTCTGTGACAGTAGTCAGGTTCAGCAACCACGGAGCAAAGGAGAACGATCGGTGCTGTTCATCACACCACGTATAGCGCCGGAGAAACTGCTGCGCGGAGGTGCCGACCCAGGGGTCTGTATCCTGGACCTCAAAGAGCCTCAGTGCCGCAGCATTCAGAAAGAGCATTTTCCCTGTACGGTCCCACACCATGATGGCATCGGGAAGGGACGCAAAATACGCTTCGAGTTGCTGTGCTGATGCTGCTGATTGCGGCGAGTTCTGACTCATTTCGTCTTTCCCTTGATTCTCACAACCCCTCAGTGTTGATCTTCATCTTTTTCCACCATATGCTCCATTTTGCCATAGTATCCTGCAGAGAGTGATTTTTCCGCCAAAACAGGAAGCTCGTCTGAAAGGCATTCGCGGTGAGCATGGCACAGATGTCTTGCTTCCCTCTGAGCATAGTGGATGAGGGCAAGCGACCTGCCGCCTGATCTGGCGATAGGCACCCGATAAGTCACTGCCGGCTACGCAAACCCATGAAACCCCTGGTGCTCCGACACGCTCTGAACGCATCGACTCGTCCAGCCCCGTCTGCGGGGGGCCTCAGTCTCCCATCTTTT
>JAFMRP010000490.1 GCA_017354095.1 Ktedonobacteraceae bacterium | reverse complement strand
TCAAACAGGTGGCTGTCGGGATGGGTCAAAAAAAGGGCACAGATCTCCTTATCGTAGGCCTTGATCTGCTCGATCAGCGGCAGCAGCTGAGCGACCAGGACCAGCATCAGGCGAGATTTCGTCCGAATGGTGACGGCGTCGGCTTGCAATTGCGGCTGATGGACGGCTTGGACAATGCTGGCTGCAACCTGGACTGCCTTGGGATGTCTGGACTGCTTGAGCAGCGCGGTCAGTTGCTCCTGGCTCGCCGCCTGAACGGCTTCAAGCGTGGGATAAGCCTGCAAAAAGAGCAGGGTCGATTTTTGTTGCAGCTCACTGAACAGAGTCAAAGCCACTGGATAGTAGGTTACGCGTCAGGCTGTCAGTTGATTGACCAACCGGGTTTGCATCTGGATCAGCGCGTCCTGATCGCGGGTCAAGGCTTTGAGCTCCGCGATCTGTGGGCCATCTGGCGAGAGACGCCGCAGATCGGCAAACTCCGAACGACCATGCTTGGCCAACAGATACGCGTCAATCAGATCGGTCTTTGCTCCGCTGGCCGAGCGCCTGCGATCAACGGTTTTGGGGTTGACTGGATAAAGAGAAGCTCCTGCTTCCAACAACGCGGTGATGAGCAGGCCATGAGTGGTTTCCAGAATGCAGGCAATTTGATCGAGAGGAGCAATGTTCCGCAAGAAGCTCACCAGCCTGGCGAGTCCTTCTGGGGTGTGCTCCACACGCAGTTGGGCCACTTTGCGGCCGGTTTCGTCGATGACGACCAGGTCATGATGCCGATCCGCCCAGTCGATACCAGCGAACCACATACCACAATCCTTTCTTGGCTAGAGCGTCCTGGAGGAGGTGTGTCCTTATACTTGGCGCTCGAAGCGCGTCCTTCCAATCATCAGTTGGCTCCAGGAACGCGCCTGGGAAGCTCATTCTTTTTCTATCGGTCGAGCCGGGTGGAGGAAATGCGCTTTCCCTGGCGAGTCCAGCGTAGCAAGTTGACTTACTACCGTCCTCCACTGGAGGACTACATATCAATATTACCGTATAAGAGAGGAAAACCCGGTATGGTGGATCAAATAGATGACTTTGCTCAGTTGCTTGGCATCTATCGGACGCGTGCAGGCTTCACTCAAGGGGAACTTGCACGCAAGATGCGGATGAGTCGGAATACCATTGTTGCCTGGGAAAATAACACCTCACGACCGGACTCACGCGGTCACGTACTTCGATTAGCCGACGAACTGATCCTCTCTAAAGACGAACGGGAGACCTTGCTGAAGGCTGCTAGAAAGTCGACTGAGCGCTGGCCGACAGAGGTGTGGACCGTTCCTCAACAGAAAGATATGTTTTTTACCGGTCGCGAGGAAGTCCTTCAATTGCTGCGAGCGCTTCTTGTCCCAGGAAGTGCGGCGGCGCTCACCCAGTCTATCAGCGGCCTGGGAGGTGTTGGCAAGACCCATACGGCTGTCGAATATGCATATCGATATGGAGCATACTACGAGGCAGTATTGTGGCTACAAGCTGACTCATGGGAGATATTGTCCTCGGAATGCGCTACTCTTGCGTGCGAATTGGGAGTAGCCGACCTAGATGAGCACGATACGATGCGGGCAGTAGACACGGTCAAGCACTGGCTTCGCACACATCGCTATTGGTTGCTCATTCTTGATAATGTCGAGGATCTGCACCTCCTCTCGCAGTTCATTCCGACCAACCACCAAGGCAGTGTCTTGATCACGACACGGGTGCAGAATCCTGAGCCATTAGCGCAAACACAGGTTCTTCCGGAAATGTCAGAACAAGAAGGAATCCTCTTCCTGCTCCGCCGTACCAAGAGGGTGGCTCCCAACGCTGGACTAGAGCAAGCCAGCGTTGACCACTATCACGAGGCACGGCAGATTGGGAAACTCCTCGATGGATTGCCGCTGGCTCTGGATCAAGCGGGCGCTTATATTCTCGAAACGGGATGTTCGTTTACTGCGTATGGGAAAAAGTACGAGCAGTATCGAGCAGAACTGTTAGCCAGGCGAGGAAATCGATTTATCGGTCATAAGGCATCGGTCATGACAACCTTCTCATTAGCTTTTGATCGGGTGATATCCCTGAATCCGATGGTGGCTGATATCTTACACGTCTGTGCACTTCTCTACAATGAGGCCATTCCAGAAGAGTTGTTCGAGATAGGGGCGCCATCGCTTGGACCATGTTGGGCTCAAGGGCCAGGGGAATGGGACCTCGCGGTAGGCATGCTGCAAGATTATTCTCTGCTGCAACGCCATAGGAACAAGACGCTAAGTATCCACCGCGTGGTACAAGCCGTGTTGCGGGAGAGCCTCAGCAAGCAAGAGGAACATACATGGCAAGAGCGAATCGTGCAGATACTTGCTATGCCGGAGGTGTTTCCGTACCCAGAGTTCAAGACATGGGACCAATGTAAGCGGGTACTCCCGCATGCCCTGGAATGTCTCCATTGGCAAAACAGCAAAACGTATGAATCAGATAATATGACCTATATTGCGCTGTTTACGGCACATTATCTCCTTGAGCATGCACAGCATAAAGAAGCGGAACCACTCCTTTTGCAACTGCGAGAGACCACTGAACAGCACTCAGATTTTGCCCTCCTGGACATAGTATTCTCCATGCTGGCGAATCTTTACCACTTTCAGGGACAGTATACGGAAGCGGAAACATGGTATAAGCTGGCTCTAGGAGCATCACAATACCTATGGGATCTTGTTCATACGGGTATGGTTGAGCCTATACAGCAGTGGTTTCTCGAGCAACAAGACAAGACCTTGAGCAATTTCGCGACGCTTTATGTGGATCAGGGGCGTTACGCCGAAGCGGAGCCGTTGTATAAGCAATTGCTTCTTCTCGCCAAACAAACATACGGCGCCAATCATCCCCACACGGCCCAATGTCTCCACAACCTCGCGGTAGTCTACCGCGACACGAGGAACGATGCAGAGGCTGAACCCTTATTCTTACAAGCGCTTGCTATCCGTGAGCAGGTCCTCGGGCCAGAACATCCCGATGTAGCCATTACTCTGGCTGGTCTTGCCGCGCTCTATATGAGCCAGGGAAACTATCAGCAAGCGGAGTCGTTGTATCAACGAGCCGTACATAGCATAGAGCAAGCGCTCGGATCTGAGCATCCTTATACAGGTAGAATACTTTATGGCCTAGCAACCCTCTATCTAGAACAGAAGATTTATGAAGAGGCCGAAGCACGCTGTCAGCAAGCCCTGGCGATTTTTGAGCAACAGTTGGAACCCAATTATCCTAATATAGCCGCAATCCTCCACAATCTAGCAACTTTCTATCTAGAACAGAAGAACTATGGAGAGGCCGAAGCACGCTGTCAACAAGCCCTGGCAATTCGCGAAGCACAGTTAGGAGCGAACCATCCTGACACGGCTGAAAGTCTCATTATCCTGGCACTCATAGAGGAGCACCAGGGGAAGTATGCGGAAGCCCAACCATACCTCGCACGCGCACTCAGAATCACTGAAACCCTCATGGGCCAAGATCATCCCTCGACGCAAGCACTACGTACAAATTATGCGCTCCTGGTGAGAATACAAGGAGAAGAGACGGAGGGAAGAGGAAATTCCTCTGTCTGATTTTTCCGCCCGCTTTTGTAGTGAATGATGCCCAGCTCTTTCTCTATTCTAGCGTCGTCTCTCAGGCACTGGGATCTACAAATTACGGAGAAGGATGAGTAATCCCTCTCTCGGTGGTTGATGAGGCCGTAGACCTCCCCATTGGGGATTACTTGCCTCGTAATAAGGTTCAGCAAGCGCTCCAGGAGCTGTTTGGGGATGTACCACTCGCCAGTCAAATTGCATGATGGCTATCGTGTCACTGTCATGGCCATCGTCTTCCCCAAAACAATGTGTTGGAAGGTACTCCACAATAATAGTGTTGTCCGGTGTGGTGGCTGCGTCTTCGTCTACTTTCCCCTGGAGGCTGTCTACAAGCCCAGTGACCATATCGCGATGAAAGAAATTGATCACAAAGCCTGCTACATCTTCGATGGTGTTCACGATCGAGACCACGCAATCGGGCACTTGTGTAACGATGGCCACCTTTTGACTTGAACGTAGGCTTCTCAGAAGAAGGAGATGACACCACCCTCCACTCACTGGGCGGTAATGTCGCAGATACGAAAATTTGCCGTTATAGAGGATCTGCTGATCTGCTATATTCTCTAGGGGGATGGCCCAGCGCTTTGGAAGCAGTTTCCTTTGCTCATTATTCATCGAAGCCTTCCTTTGCTCTCATCTTCAGAACTGCTCTGATCCAATGGGGGTAGAGCGCACAAAGAGATGATTTGACACATATACATGTAATATAACACAAGAGTTGGAACAGGGAAAAAGGTGCCTGAGTGGGTGCGGTTCTATTATGTTATGGGCAATATTCTCTTAACTGCTCACAACTAATATAAATGGCAATTTGTTCCTGGCCGTAACAAACGTTGTTGAAAGCGCTTGACTCCCTTAGAAATTGGGTAAGGCTCTTGTATATGGCCTATTAGGCCCGCGTAAGAAATTGACAACGTCAACGGCCCTTCGCTTTATCCGATAGGCTTAGCGTTGGACATTTCTCCTGCGGACCTCATAGGCCTTGCCGCTCTGTTTTCCTGATAAAAGGAAGGCGTGACTCGCTGATGAACATTAAAAATTAAAGGGGGTATACTAGAGAGATGGAAACCTGCTGAGGAGGAGGCGTCTCTCATGCCCAAACACCGCACGTTGACGTTGACTGAGCCACAGCGCCAGGAGCTCATCGATCAGCGTGATCACGGGAAACCCGCCTACGTGCGGGAACGCTGCGCGGCACTGGTGAAAATCGCCGAAGGAGCCAAAGCCGCCCATGTGGCGCGCCACTCGCTGCTCAAACCGCATAAACCG
>JAFMRP010000489.1 GCA_017354095.1 Ktedonobacteraceae bacterium | reverse complement strand
TGGATCAGGGCCTCCCGCCATAATATGTGGGAAACAATGGAGGATGTCATGCGATGAAGCAAGCAATATTTATTGACATAATGCTCGGTTTTCTGACATAATCGAGGGGAGGAATACCTTCACGGTCGATTTTTCTACGAGGAACACTATCATGCAAGATACGCCACTGCGTAGCGACGCAGAGGAACGTGACTATCACGCGGGTTTCGCACGGGTCATGTGGCTGGCGGAACAGGCCAGAGAGCATGGCTGGACACTGACGGATCGTCAGCTTGTGCATGAGATTCTGCACCGAGAGCGGGCAGCGGAGATCCGGGAAAAGAGCTCGTTGCCCATTCTAGGGACATACGTACGTTCCGCAGCCTGGAATCACGGACAAGCGGACGGGCTGCGCACGCTGCTGCAGGTACGACGAGAGCGTTACGAAGAAATAGAATAAGAGAGCCCTCCACAGGTCTCATTTCATTTTTCCCAGAAAAAAGTTACGCACATGGCGTTACCTGATGCCGTGTGCATTTTTTTAGGGCGGCGCCTGGCGTCCTGGAAGTTTTTTGTCGCGAGGAGTTTTTTTGTATGACCGCATCGACGTTGATCGTACGCACGCTGGCAACGCAGGAAGAGCGAGAGCAGTATTGCTGGCTCACTGAAGAGGCTTTCTACCCTTCTCCCACGCCTGAAGGAGCACGGCGTCACCTGCATTTTTTTCAGACGCTACCCAACCATCAGCCGGAGCAATGGCGGGGCGTATTTCTGGGGGGCAAGCTAGTAGGTGGATGTTTTATCGGCTCCAGGTTGTTGCGCATGGGGAGAGCACTGTTGCCAACAGGATGTATCGGGGGAGTAGTAACGCATCCTGAGTATCGCAAGAGAGGCGTCGCAGCGGCACTGATGCAGGACGCGATCCGCTACTCGCAGACCCAGCGACTCGCGCTGTTGATGCTGGATGGTATCGCAGATTTCTATCATCGTTATGGCTATATCGACGTATTTGATAGCGAGGTACAGGAAGTGCAGCGCGCGGCCCTGTTGGCGCATGCGCCCAGCGCATATACAGTGCGCCAGGCCACCGAAGGGGATGCAGAGCCGCTGCTCGCGCTCTATGAGCGGCAGTACAACCATTATACCGGCAGTTTTGTACGCACACTGGCAGATCAGCAGCATAAATTGCAGCATTATGGAGAAGACAGGCTAGTAATACTGGCCAGCGATAGCACGGGAGCGCCTCGCGGCTACGCGCTGCTTTCGCGCTCAAAGCCGGAGCGCGTGGCGGAGCTGGCAGCGGACGACTGGGAGGCCACACTGGCACTGGCACAATATCACGCACGCCTGTTCACGAATGAGGGGGTGCCAGAAGCGCTGCGTTACCGTATTCCCCCACAGGGAGCTGTCACCCAGAGATTGATTGACCGGTTGAGTTTGCCAGTTGACCCAAAGGGAGAGAAATCGTGGGTAGTACGAGGCGAAGCGATCCACTACCGGCGAGCCGGCTGGATGGCACGTCCGGGGCACATGTTCACACTGCTGGAGGCCGTACTGCCTGAATGGCAGAGCCACTGGGAGCGCATGGCAGAAAGATGGACTGGTGTGATCAGATTTGAGGTGGGCGAGGAAGCATTCACATTGAATCTCGATGAGGCCGGCGTATACTTGAGCGATCAGATCGTGCCAGGAGCCGAAATTGTGCGCCTGACACCACAGGCATTTATGCAATTGCTTTTTGGATATCGCCCGGCGAGCTATTTGCTGCAAGAAACCGGACAGCGAGTCAAAGGAGAAGTGGGTGACGCGCTTCACGTGCTGTTTCCGGCGTACCACACCTGGATCGCGCCTTCGGACTGGTTCTAGGTTGGGCTTGCACAGCTTTTACCAGAGCCATTGAGCAACGAGCAGGCCGCTTAGCGCGGCCATTAGCGCAATGAGCGTAATCCACCAGTTCTCGCGAATATACTGGCGCCAGGAGATGCGAATGCCATAGCGGGCCAGGATACCGAGCCAGAGCAGGGTAGCCAGGGAGCCATAGGGAGTGAGTTTGGGGCCAATATCCACGCCAATCGTCAAGGCGTAGATCGCGACCAGGCCAGGACGCTCCACCAGGTGCAGCACCAGCACCCCGACGAGCGTTGCCGGCAGGTTATTAGTGCTTGCGGAAAGGAGCGTCAGCGTCCCACCAACAAGTAGTATCCCCTGCACACTTTCGTGCGTTATGCTCGTGCCAGAGGCACTGGCAATAAAAGTTTGAAGTGGCGTGGTCAAAAAGGAGAGGATGCCGCTTGTAAATGCTGCTGTAATGACCACAAACATGCCCAGAGCATAGACTAATATACCCCACGGAGCCGCATGCAAGATCTTATGAGCAGGTCTAATCCCTCGAACATGAACTAACAGCAGCATGATCAGGGCAACAGGGCTGGCAATGAGGGAAACGGGTATATGCAACTGTCCCCCAATGCTATACCCAATAACCAGCGTCAAGAGAGCGCCCCAACTGGCCCAGAACGTCAGATGACGATCCTGTAGCGCATCGACTGGAGTTTCCAGGATCGCAGGATCGTACCTGGCGCTGAGCGCGGTACGAAAACGCACGCCAAAACAGAGGCCAGCAGCAATAGCAGCAAAAAGCGTTGGCAGAACCATCCAGCGAGCGAAAAGCAGAAAATTCAAGGTATTGGCATCGGCGATAATGATATTCGTAAGATTGCTGGGAATGAACAGAGCGCTGGTCGCATCGACGAAAAAGCCCGCAGCGAGCACATAGGGGAGCCAGCACTCCTTTTTATCGTAGATATGCACCAGTAAACGGGCAAAAATGGGAGTGAGGATCAAAATAGCGCCATCATTAGCCAGGAGGGCCGTTGTAACCGTCGTCAAGACAAGTACGAGAATGTAGAGCAACCATCCCGAACCGCGCGCGCTACGAGCCAGGTGCAGGGCTGCCCAGGAGAAAAATCCGTTGCTATCAAGAGCCTCGGAGAGCAGAAAAAGAGCGATGAGTGTAGCTGACGCGTCCCATGTTTGCGCGAGGAGCGCCAGCAGCGTAGGGAAACGCACCAGGCCAAGCACCACAGCGAGCAGCGCTCCGACAGCAGCGGGGATAGCAACATGCATGCCACGTGGCCGCCAGATCACACCAACCAGTACGGCGATCAAAATAACGCTGGCAGCGACCCCGGAAACCAATCGATACACCTTTCTCAATACTATTGTGTTTGTCTATCATACGGAAAGTATTTCGCGAAGGAAAGGAAGGGAGAGGGACAAATGCAGTGGTTCACACACATTGGTAGATTTGTGCTACACTACGTCTGATCATCACATGGTTATCAGCATCACCATAGAAAGTCATTGAGGAATGGAAGCATCAGTAGCATTTAGGGAGCCGGAGCCAGGATCGGTGGAACAGGTACGGGCGGTAATCGATGAATTGCGCCGCCTCTATCCTGAGGCGAAATGCTCATTGAATTACAAGAATCCGCTTGAGCTGCTGGTCGCAACGCAGCTTTCGGCGCAATGCACAGATGAGCGAGTCAACATAGTGACGGCAAAGCTTTTTCAGAAATACCGCACGGTTGAGGATTACGCGAACGCCGATCAGGAGGAATTAGAGCAGGATATCCGCTCAACCGGCTTCTATCGCAACAAGGCCAAGAATATTCGCGCCGCCTGCCAGCGTATTTTGAGCGAGTACGGAGGCGAAGTGCCACGCACAATGGAGGGCCTATTGACACTGGCGGGGGTCGCGCGCAAGACGGCCAACGTGGTTTTGGGAAACGCATTCGGCATTGTGGTTGGCTTCGTGGTTGACACGCATATCGGGCGGCTCTCGCGCCGGTTGGGCTGGACGCAGAATGAGGACCCGGTGAAGGTTGAGCGCGATCTGATGCGGCTGATTCCCGAGAAAGACTGGCTTGACCTCTCCCATTTGCTGATCTTTCATGGTCGTGCCATCTGTGACGCGCGCAGGCCGCTGTGCGAACGCTGCACGCTGGCGCCGCTGTGCCCTTCGGCACGAGTACCAGGGGCATAGCCAGCCCTGCCCCCTTTTTATTCTGGTAGCTGATCGACGTAGACGCCGCGCTGCTGTGGGGGCTGCATAGCGGCGATACGCAGCATGACATCGTGGGTAATAGAGCGCAGGGCTTCTTTACGAGAGACGCCAGGGGGAAGAGAGGGAACAAAGGGTTCGCCGATCTGGACGGAGACATGAGGACGCCAGCCACCACCGGGGCGCAGGATACGGCGAGAGCCGGTAAGCGCGATGGGGAGCAGCATGGCCCCACCGCGCAGGGCGAGCATGGCGACCCCGGTATGCGCAGCCAACATCTGCTCCTTGCGCGCGACCGTGCCCTCAGGGAAAACGAGCAGAGCACGCCGCTCATGTAAATATGCCAGGGACTGCTCCAGGGCTGTGCGATCGCTCTCGCCACGATGGACAGGGATCTGGCCGGTGCGACGCACCAGCCAGCCCACGATAGGCCACGAAAAGATTTCGCGCTTGGCAAAGAACCAGGTACGGCGGTGTATGAGACTGGCGACCAGCAGCGGATCAATCCAGCTCAGATGATTGGAGACAAGCAAAAGCGAGCCGGTCGCCGGTACATGATCAAGGCCACGCACGGAGAGGCGACAGACCAGGCGCATCAGCAAGCGAGCGACCGGGCGAAGCAGATAATAGATAAAATGACCGGTTTGTATAGTGTCGTGATTGGTAATTTGTCTCATGTACGCACCCAGAGCGCTCCTGGCAGAATGGTCGCATCGTAGCTGGTCGCGGAAGTCGTTTCGCCATCCATCTGGATATTAACCGGCGTCTGGCATTCGATATGCACAGTGCGAGCGCGATAGAACGTGGCTTCGGGCAGGTTGCTATGTTCGCCTTTTTGAACGACCGGCAGCAGGCGCAGGGCACGC
>JAFMRP010001742.1 GCA_017354095.1 Ktedonobacteraceae bacterium | reverse complement strand
TATCACCAGCCAGTTGCCCGACCCATGCTGGCGATAAACAGCATAACCATACTGCTCTTTAAAATGGCCCGTCAGCAGCATATCCGCTGGCGGCGAAACCGTCTCCTCATGTACTACCATAGCAAGATTGTACATGTTTTTGCCCGCCTGGTCCATTCTCTTCCGCTGGCATTCCGGGTACCCTTAAAGCATGATCGTACAACCACAAGCGCAATGAAAGGAGAATCGATCAATGGCCACCACCGCTACGCGCCTGACCCCGGCCCAGTTAGAGGCATTCCATGAACAGGGCTACCTGATCATACCAGGACTACTGGCCCGCGACGAAGTCCAGCTGCTGATTGACACGTTCATGAAGATGCATGCAGGAGGCCCTATCCCCGGCCACTTCAATCCCAAAACACCCGAAGAGGCAAAGGGCGATATCCTCAAGCTCTACCCACGCATGATGCATCCACACCGCGTCAACGACGTAGCCCTGCGCTACCTGCTGGACCCCCGCCTGGCAACAATCCTGGAAGACCTGTTTGGCGAAGAACCCCTGGCCGCCCAGAGTATGCTCTACTTCAAGCCAGCCGGAGCACGAGGCCAGGCCCTGCACCAGGACAACTTCTACCTGCGCGTAGAGCCAGGCACCTGCATCGCGGCCTGGATCGCGCTCGACCCAGCCGACCGTGAAAATGGCGGGCTGGAGCTTGTCCCGGGCACCCACAAAATGGATATCTTCTGCCCGGAGGAGGCTGACCGCAGCCAGTCCTTCACCCGCGACTACGTACCCGTCCCCCCCGGCCTGAAAACCGTGCCAGCCGATATGAATCCAGGAGACGTGCTCTTCTTTAACGGCAGCCTGGTCCACGGCTCACATCCCAATCGCACCCAGGATCGCTTCCGCCGATCTTTCATCTGCCACTACATCGGCCGCTCCTCAGAGCGCATGTCGCTCTGGTATCGCCCCATCCTCACGATGAGCGGCGAAGAAGTCACAATCGCCGAAAACACCGGCGGCGGCCCCTGCGGCGTCGAAGCCGACGGCCCCCACTAACCCCCGATCAACTCTTTTTCCGCATTCTCGCCTGCGGCGAGAATGCGGAACTTTTTACCCTCAGCACCGTCTTCTATAATAAGCAATACTCAACTAATATACCTATCAATGTATTCTATCAGGAGAAAAATAGGTGCTTAAACGATGCATTATTCCCGCCCTGGCCGCAATCTGCCTGCTTATCGCACAAAGCCTCCCCACCCTCGCCTGCGGAGGTCCACTCTCCCCCAACCAGAGCATTCGCCTGCAAAATGCAGCCACCCTGCTGGCCTGGCATGACGGTATTGAACACTACATGACAAATTTTACCTACACAGGTAAAGCCAATAACTTCGGCTGGGTCCTGCCACTCCCCGCCGAACCCTCCAAAATCGAGGAGGGCGACCCCGATGTATTCTCAACCCTCTACGACGAAACCCACAAAACTGACCACACCTTCGACTGGTTTAACGACCTGTTCCATCGAGGATATAGCGGCGCCAATCCC
>JAFMRP010001741.1 GCA_017354095.1 Ktedonobacteraceae bacterium | reverse complement strand
GCACCAGCAGCAGCGTGATGGTAGGAAGGCCAAAAAGTTGAGGGAGTTCGAGGATGGCGGCGGCTCCAATGAGCGGCGTTCCCAATAGGAAGGCATAGCGTGCGGCGTCTTCATGGGAAAGGCGCACTCCCAGGCCAGCCACCATGGTCACACCTGAGCGGGAGATCCCAGGGATGAGCGCCAACGATTGTGCTAAACCCACCAGGAGCGCCTCTCTCCAGGAAAGTTCGGCCAGAGGGCGTGTCTTCCCCCCTGGCCTTTTTGCGAGAGAGTTGGTATCCCGCCTCTCTGCACGACGACGGAGCACTTCTCCCACAAAGAGAATGCAACCGTTTACGACCAAAAAGCTCGCGGCCACGAGAGGAGTGGCAAACAACTGCTTGAGCGGAGTTTCCAAAGACACACCAAGGAGGCCAGCGGGAATGCAACCAATGATAATGAGCCAGCCCACCCACTCCTGTGTTCCTGTGCGGATTTCTCCTCGTTTAACGCTTACCGCAAGCGTACGCCCCACCTGATACCAGTCTCGCCAGAAATAGACCACGAGCGCGATACTGGTACCAAGGTGCAGGGCAACAACGAGCGGCAGAAACTGCTGATTGCGTACCAGGTCCCCCCACCCCAAAAGGCCTGGGAGGATGACAGTGTGACCCAGGCTGCTTATCGGAAAGAGTTCCGTCACTCCCTGGAGTAGAGCCAGCACGAAGATTTGCCAGATGTTCAGATTCATGTTTTTCCTTGCTCTCTCAAAGCCGCTAGCGGGACAGGTCCTCGACCAGACGAAAGCGGTGCTACACTTGAGCCTGTGCTTTTGGCCGATTCACGATGGAGGCAAGGATGCCAAGTACACCGACGACAAAAGCGGCGGCGGCGTGTTTGATATGCATGTGCGGATCGGCAATGAGGTGAGGAATGCCCGGAATCAGGAAGAAGATCCCCCCGGCTACCCCTATGAGAAACAGAATAATGCCACCCCAGAAAAGTGCTTGCTTGTTCATGGACAATGATCTCCTCTTCATTCATACATATGGATTGTCCCTCAATCCAAAACAGTCTGGCGAACGAGACGCTCGCTCATTTTTTGGCAGTTCGCGCTAGTCGCACCACAATCCAGCATCCCAGACACACCCAAAAGACGACAACAATAACGAGCATGCCGACCAGGAAAAGATGCCAAAGATCCGGTAGTTGAAAGAGCAAGCTGCCAGGCGTGAGAGCCTGGAAATGCTCCTGGAACATGGGGGAAGTTTGCTCGGCTGTCGTCAGGATAGACCTCCCTTCATAGACCAGCACAGGTCGCATCATGATCAGACGTGTTCCTTTCCCCGATGAAACGCGAGCCCCCAAATAACGCCCTGATCCAGCATGTCGCCTCCAGACGGGCGTCGTGATGTTCCAAAACGCCTGGCTCGTCTCAGTTCACAGATACTCTAGCAGGCAAACATGAAGTGAACATGAAATAGCCATCGTTCTGACAAATGGGGGATGCTTCATCCTTCTTTCATGTGGAAGCGGTATAGTAAGGGCAA
>JAFMRP010001740.1 GCA_017354095.1 Ktedonobacteraceae bacterium | reverse complement strand
GTTTGTTTTCGGCCAGCACGCCCGCTGAGGTGAGGGTATTAAAAAGAGTAGATTTGCCGGCGTTGGTATAGCCGACCACAGCAATGACGGGAATCGCGCGAGCAGAGCGCCGCTGGCGATGGATGGCGCGCTGACGGCGTACCTCCTCGATATCGGCTTTCAGTTCCGCAACGCGAGAGCGGATGCGGCGGCGATCCATTTCCAGGCGGGTTTCACCGGGGCCACGCACGCCGATAGCACCGCCCGCGCTGCCTGCTCCAGCGCTGCGCGAGCCACCAGATTGGCGCGAGAGCTCAACGCCGCGCCCGGTAAGCCGGGGAAGGAGGTATTCCAGCTGAGCCAGTTCGACTTGCAGGCGGCCCTCGCGAGTACGCGCGTGCTGGGCAAAGATGTCGAGAATGAGGGCGGTACGATCAACGATACGGGCTGAGAGCAGTTTTTCCAGGCTGCGCTGCTGGGTGGGGGTCAATTCGTCATCGAAGATAGCCAGGTCGAAACCAGGGTGTTTTTGCAGGTCGCATAGTTCTTGAGCGCGACCTTTACCGACATAGGTTACTATGTCGGGATGGGGAAGGCGCTGGGTCAACGTTCCGACGACCTGAGCGCCGGCAGTACGTGCCAGGGTTCCCAGTTCGTTCAGCGAGTCCTCGACGCTCCACAGCTGTTCTTGCTCGTCGGACTCGACGGCCACAAGGAAGGCCCGCTCCAGGCCTCGCTTCACTCCTGTATCAAAGAAATCTGGTTTTGGCGTAGTTCCCTCCGTTTAGTCTGAAAAAATGACGACTCTTCTATGGGCATTGTATGCGCTTACCAATGAGAACGCAAGCGCGGCCGAGAAAACAAACAGGACTTTCAGGAAGGTAGCGGGTATGAGAAGAGGGATTCGTGAATTTCTTTTTTGCCAAAACTCGTACCCAAACCCTTCACTACCTCTGTATTCCGAGCATCAACGACGCTACGCGTCTACGAACTGCGTTCGTCAGATGCTCGGAAAGGTAGTACCCTTCACAGCGGCTCCCGAGGCCGATGCAACCCTTCACAGACCCTTCACAACCCTTCACAGGTACGTTGGGAGTAGATTGAGACCAGTTGGTGAGGCATTGTGAGAGCAGGTCGTATTTTTGGAAAACTCGTACTGAAAAGCTCCACAAAGTTCCACAGCCGCTTCCCAGGCCGATTCGAAGCTCCACAGAAGTTCCACAAAGCTCCACACAAGCCCCACAAGTTCCACAACTGCCTGTAGGGCGAGTTTAAGCGTTGTGCCCTCTTCCCGGGCTGATTCAGGAGCATCATAATGTGTCATAGAAGTATCATAACATGTTACAGAGGTTTTCTTCGGGGCTTCAGGTGATTTTTTCATGATTTAATGCCTCCTGGTTTCCTCAGGATTGGGACCTGAAGAGGGTGATGAAAGGCTGAAAACACCTATTACCAATTATAGCATCACTTTTCCCATTTTTCAAGTTTTTTTATCATTATCGATAAATCCATATATTTATGTATACCAGGCGCGTGGAAGGAGGGGTGTGA
>JAFMRP010000488.1 GCA_017354095.1 Ktedonobacteraceae bacterium | reverse complement strand
CCAGTTGACAGGACGTTTACGCATGGATGCCCACCTCTTCCAGGGAGATACCGAGAAGAGACGCCAGTTCTTTGGTGAGACTGATGACGTATTGAGCAACCTCGGGCCGGAGCAGTCTGGTTCTCATCAGGTGACTGGGTTACATGGCCTGGAACTGTCGCCGCTGCAGGTTCATCCAGCGTTGTCGTTTCTCGGAACGAGCGCGCTCTTGCATCAAGGCGATGGAGTCATCCGGCGGCATCCGCTTGCTCAGCAGTCCCTGATCCAGATTGCCATGATTTGCGTGATGCTCGCTAGTAGTTGCCATCATCAGGCTCAGGACTCGTGGGACAATGAACTGCTCGATCAGGTCAGGAACCAGCGAAAGCACGGTGGGATAGGGAGAGCCTTGACTCAGACCAACCAGCACGCAACCGATGGCCATGCCTGCTCCTCCCGTTCGATCAATCCGTTTCTGGAATTGAGGACGTGATTGATCGTAACGTGTCCGGCACTTTGCTAGGCCTTGCGTCCCCACGCGGTGAGAAAGAAGTCAATGGCACAGAACGTTTCCGCTTGCATCTCTTCTTCCATCTGTGAGAGGAGCTGCTCCAGTTCCTCCTGGCTTGCGACGTGCATCTGCGCCAGAAATGGTTGGTAGAGCTTATGAAAGACGAGCATGTTTTGGCAATTACTCTCATGGGCCTCTGTTCCCGCTGAGTAATTGACGACATGCGCTTGGCACTTAATATCTTGGTAGCCCGCCTCTCGCATCAACAAGGGTAACACCGCTGCCGTTCCAATGGTGCGCCCACCAGGAGAAAAGGAGCGGCCACTCTGATGGAGGGCACGCTCGGAAAGATGCTGAAGTCTATCGAGGGCCGCGCTATTGGTAAAGCCCCACTCGCCCTCGGTGAGGCGAAGTACACCTCTCGGTCTGGTGATGCGGGCACACTCCGCCAGCAGCGTCGACCACTGTATGGTCGAGAGAAATCCGGTGAGGATGCGGGCGTTCACGAGATCAAAGGTACTGTCGGAGAGCGAAAGCTGCTGCGTGGCATCCATCACCCGGAATTGGATATTGGACAGTCCCTGTGTATACGCTAGATTCGTGGCATACTCAATCATCAACTGACTGATATCAATGCCTACTCCCTGCATGTGGGGGTAGCGAGTCATCAGGTCGAATAACCACCCACCCGGCCCGCAAGCAATGTCAAGTACCTGGTGAAGCTGTTCGGGATGGGGTTGCTCAGGGAGGGGTCCTCCCATTGCCTGCGTGAGTAAGTGATCCATCAGCATCAGACGCGCCATTTCTGCCGCATTTTCCGCGTCAAGGACATACCCCCTTTGGCTCTGCATTCCAGAGGATGAATCCAGGTTCTCGGTCATGTGTCAACCTCACTTGTTCGTGGTGTGCGTGGTGCGAGATTCGCTCCCACGCCGCGCTTGTTCTCGATGCTGCACTGGCGAGACTAGGTATTCTTTACCCCTTTTCTCTCACCCTGCGGCTCGCCTTGCCTGCGTGTATGCTATGATGAATACTACCATATTTTCATCTGGTATGGGATACAAAAGACATCCATGTTTTCCAGTTCCTGTCGGCAGGAGAACAGAAACATCTCTCTTGAGTCAAAGGATAATGACGCTTCATATGCTGAAAGAACAAGCTGCACCGCTTTCTGGCTATGCTGCTCTGATGCTGGAGCATGC
Organism: Ktedonobacteraceae bacterium; assembly: GCA_017354095.1. GTDB lineage: Bacteria > Chloroflexota > Ktedonobacteria > Ktedonobacterales > Ktedonobacteraceae > Bu33. Next base: position 3,221 of record JAFMRP010000488.1, on the reverse strand, counting down.
CTCAACAGCCATGGCCCTGTTTGACACAGACGAACTGTGCTTGCTGGCCGCCAATCGCTCCTTCCAATCCTTGCTAGAGCCACCATGGCGGCAGGGGCAGGCTCTTGGGCATCCTTTGACGGAGGTGCTTCCTTCTGCTGCGCATACAGGGCTGGTTGCGCAATTCCGCAGGGTGATAGAGGGCGGTGTTTCCTCTCACGTGGAAGCGGTTGCTGTTCCAACGAGCTTCATGGAGGTCCCCTCGTGGCATGGGATTCTGGATCCAGTTCGTGAGCAGGGGCAGGTGACAGCCGTGCTCCTGACCGTTGTCGCGATCACCGATCAGGCGCTCGCTCAGAAAACGGTCCAACCAGTAGATCTTTCCTCTCCTCATGAAGCATGGGAAAGAGAACAGCAGCGTTTACGATACGTTGAAACCATCCTGTTGAGTATGCGCCATGCGTCTGCGCCAAGAACCTTGGCACAGGAAGTCCTGGGAGCGCTTCACACGTGTTTCTCCCCCCAACTGCTGGCGTTCTATAGCGCTGAGCCTGAGCACCACGTGCTCTCGCTGCTCGCTTCTCATGTGCAGGAGCCGCTGCAGCACGTTGCGTCGATTTTCCCTGTGCGCATTGCCCTTGAGAACGACCGTACCCCTTTCATGGAGGCAATTCAGCAGCAGGGGCCTCTGATCACGAGCGTCTCTCGCCATCGAGCAGTAGATCAGGAAGATCGGTTGCTGGCACTGCCAGGGGTTCAGTGTGTGGTGTATGTTCCTCTGTGGCATCAACGCTGCGAAGGGATCGTGGTCGCAGCCTTTGGAAGCATGGCAGAGGCGACTGATCTCCTGCTCCCACCTCTGTCAGCATGTGCTCCTCATCTGGGGGAGGCCCTCGCCGATGCACGACAGCGCACGGCCACTGCGGAGGAACAACAACGACTGCATACCGTCCTTGATCAGCTTCCCGAGGGCATCGTGTTGGTGGAAGCCAGGACTGGTCGGATTCGCTACGCCAACCCGGCTGCCGCTCGTCTGCTGGGATGTGCGCTCCCACAATTGCTCGGTGTCTCATTGAATCGATCGGCGCTTCTGTCTCCCTATGGGCTCAAAGGGAGATCTCAGCAGTCGGCTTTTCGGTGGAATTTTGCTCTCATCCACGCTTTATGGGGTAAGCATGTCACCAATCAGGAGATTATCGTGACCCGTCCCAATGGCGAAGAGATCGTCGTACTCAGTTCGGCTGCCCCCGTTCGGGGGCCGGGTGGGTTTATCACTGAAGCAGTATTGGTATTTCAAGATATTACCACATTAAAACAGCTGGAGCAACAAAAAAGCGAATTTTTTGCGGTTGCCAATCATGAATTGCGCACGCCCCTCACGACCATCATGGGCTTCATGGAACTCTTACAGCTGCATCCGCCCGGGGAGATAGATGCCTTCTATCGATGTGCCATAGAGAGTATTACTGGTGAATGTGAACACTTGTCCCGATTGATTCATGACCTGCTTGACGTGACACGTCTGGAATATGCTCGATTGGAAGTCAAAAGGGATTCTCTGGATTTCCTGGGGCTGGTCAGGCAAGTGGTGAGCACATACCGCCAGACACAGAGCACCCATCGACTCCAGTTCCATCTGGAAGCGATTGGGCCGACCGATCGCTTATTCGGCCAGTTTGACGCGTTGCGGGTACAACAAATCGTGCATAATTTGCTCAGTAATGCCATGAAATACAGTCCTACCGGCACTGAGATCGAGGTAGGGGTACGCCCTTCCTACGAGAGGCAAGAGGTCGTGCTCTGGGTCAAGGATCAGGGGAGCGGGATCGATGCTGATGATCTGCCGCACATTTTTGAGCGCTTTTATCGAGCAGAGAAGAGCGATCGCTCTATCACCGGCTTCGGCATTGGGTTGTATGTGAGTAGAGAACTCGTGCAGGCGCATGGTGGGCGGATCTGGGTGGAGAGCTCATTAGACCAGGGGAGTATCTTCTTTGTGGCCTTTCCTCTGGGAAAGGCACACCTTGTTTCCTCGTAAAAAGCAGCTATGTTGAAAGAAACGTCCGAGGTTGACGCGGGCGGCCTCCGGCTGGCAACCACAGAAACAGACACCTGCGACAATGTCATGAGAGAAGGGAGCACGCCATGAGTACATGGCAGTATACAAGGGGATTGCACGAACTAGGCAACTCCATCTATGCCTACCTGCAGCCCGATGGGTCGTGGGGATGGAGCAACGCGGGCCTGATCACTGACGGTGGTGCCTCGCTGCTTATTGATACCCTCTTCGATGTGAAGTTGACGCAAGACATGCTGAAGACGATGCGCCGAGCGGCGCCCGCTGCCTCACACATTGATATGGTCGTCAACACCCACGCCAACGGCGATCACTGTTATGGGAATCAACTGGTTGCCGACGCGCAAATCATTGCGTCACAGAAGACCGCCGATGAGATGGTCGAGGGCATTCAAGCCACGCAGATGGCGGCGCTGCTCAGACAGGCACCAAATCTGGGCCACATCGGGAGGTTCATGCTCCACGCATTTGGTCCTTTCGATTTCGAGAACATTACGCTCACGCCCCCCAACAAGACGTTCGAGGGCGAGACGATGATTCAAGTTGGCAAGAAGCAGGTACAACTTCTCGAGGTTGGTCCGGCGCATACCCGTGGCGACACGCTGGTCTACCTTCCCAACGAGCGTGTCGTCTTCACTGGCGACATCCTGTTCATCGGCGGCCATCCCATTATGTGGGCCGGTCCAACGCGCAACTGGCTTCGTGCCTGCGACCGTATCCTGGAGCTAGAGGTTGAGACCATCGTGCCCGGACATGGCCCGATCACCGACAAGCAAGGCGTCGCCGATGTGAAGGGGTACCTCCAATATGTGTATGACGAGGCACGCAAGCGTCACGACGCAGGTATGCCCGCCTTGGACGCGGCCCAGGATATCCCGCTGGACCGCTATGCATCATGGTTGGATGGCGAACGCATCGTCGTCAACGTCGCGACCATCTACCGAGAACTGAGCGGCGACCTGGCACCGCTAAATGAGGCCAGTCTCTTCGCGCAGATGGCCACCTTCGCACATATACCTTGAGACGTTCCGTGTCGATCACGCTTGCCAATGGTCGTGTCAAATGGCTTCTACGCTGCCGATACGATGCACGTTTTGAGTGCGCACGAGCAAAAAGGACACTGCTAAATAACTTGCACTACGGATGTTGGCGCAGCTCAAATCGG
>JAFMRP010001739.1 GCA_017354095.1 Ktedonobacteraceae bacterium | reverse complement strand
CTGGGAGCACTTCTTGAATGCGTGATAGAAGCGGCACCAGTTGCTTTTTGCGCGAAACCAGGCCCTCAACGATGACCGAGTGTCCATCAGCCTCAAGCTTTGTTCCCAGCACGTCAGCCACTGCCTGTTCTCCACCCCAGATAAGCAGACGACAGCGCATGTTGATGATGTCAACAATCATGAAGAGGAAGGAAGCGTAATTCCGTTCGTGCGCGATATGCTGCATGGCTTCCAGCAAGTCTGGAATGCGCTTCTCGATTGTTGCCGGGCTGGCAGTCTCTACCGTGCCAATGGCGAAGCGCGTCTCTCGCACTGTGAACTCTTTAAAATCGGAGGTGATCAGCGCTTCGTCAGGCTTCTCGTTGAGATCGCTGGCGGCGGCGACGAAGATGGCCTGCCCGTATTCCTCGATCTGCTCCCCGGTAATCCGGGCCAGCTCTTCAGCGACGCGCTCATCTCGCGAGGTGCAGGTGGGAGAACGTAGGATCAGCGTGTCATAAAGCAAACCCGCCAGGATCAAACCGGCCACGTCGCGTGGAATGTCGATGCCCGCTTCGTGATACAACCCGGCAATGATCGTCCCTGTGCAGCCAACCGGGTCGGCGCGAAACATAATGGGCTTGCTGGTGTAGATATCGGCAATGCGGTGATGGTCGATAATACCCAGCAGTTCGGCCTCTTCAATACCGTCCACCGCCTGAGAGCGCTCGTTGTGGTCTACCAGCACAACCCGCTTGGGCCGGGCCTTGATTAGATCAGTTCGAGAGAGATAGCCAACCAGCCTGTTGTCGTGATCTACTACCGGCAGTGAGCGATAACGCGCCAGTGTGTTCTGAATATCGCTGATGTGATCTTCGGGATGACAAAATTCAAACGCGCGGCTCATGATATGCTGCACGCGCATACTGAGATTGATCAGCCGCACTGCGGTAAATGTATGATAACCTGTGCTGATGACCAGGACTCCCTTTTTGCGCGCCGCTGCCAATGTGCGCTGTGAAACAAGCAGGTCGCCTGTGATGACCAGCGCGGCTGCGCCCCGGTCCATGGCTGCCAGCTGGGCATCCTCGCGATCACCCAGCACCACCAGGCAGCCCGGTTCGATATAGTCGGCCATTGTCTCCGCCTGCATTGCCGCGACCAGCACCCGGTTGCCCAGTGGCCTCCGTCCCTGCACCAGCACCTGCCCTTTGAGCACCCGTACCAGGTTGTCTCGCTCCAGGGGAACGCGGTTGACAGCCTGTGGGTCCAGATCATTGAAAAACAGCTTGGCGAAATCTTCATTCGTGATCAGGCCATGCACCCTGTTTTCATCATCTACCACAGGCATTGAACGGCGATTGTTTTCCTGCATCAATTGCCCGGCTTCCAGCAGCGGCTGATTCAAATGGGCGCGAATGACGCCCCGCCGCATAACATCCTTTACCTGTAGATATACATCATCCAACGCCTCTGGCGCCTCTACCTGGTAGCGATCAAGAACAAAACGCACCTCTGGCTTCAAATCGCCATTGCGAATAGCTATTACCT